>JAEMGR010000020.1 GCA_016458225.1 Myxococcaceae bacterium JPH2
CGCGACGTGTGCACGCATGCCATGGCCATTGCCGCGGACATCTGCGTGTACACCAACTCCAACGTCACCTACGAAGAGCTCTGAGAGGTCTCCCCGTGGCAGAAACGCGCAAGTTGTCCGCCTTCACGCCCCGCGAGGTCGTCAGCGAGCTGGATCGCTACATCGTCGGCCAGAACGCCGCCAAGCGAGCGGTCGCCATCGCGCTGCGCAATCGCTGGCGCCGTCAGCAGGTCCCCGATGACCTGCGCGATGAAATCTATCCAAAGAACATCATCATGATCGGGCCCACGGGCGTGGGGAAGACGGAGATCGCCCGCCGCCTGGCGAAGCTCGCGCAGGCGCCCTTCGTGAAGGTGGAGGCCTCCAAGTTCACCGAGGTGGGCTACGTGGGCCGCGACGTCGAGTCGATGATCCGCGACCTGGTGGAAGCGGCCCTGGCGCTCGTCCGCGAAGAGGAGACGGAGAAGGTCAAGCCGCGCGCGGAGGAGCTGGCCGAGGACCGGCTGATGGAGCTGATCCACAACGGGGGCTCATCCCCGCGTCCCGCCTCACCGCCGCCGTTTGGCTTTGCTCCCCCGGATCCGCCCCCGCCCTCGCGCCTGGGCGAGTCCGAGCGCGAGAAGCTGCGCGCTCAGCTCCGCGCGGGCACGCTGGATGATCAGTACGTCGAGGTGGAGACGAGCGAGTCCTCGCCCACGTTCCTCAAGGGCTTCTCGGGGCAGGGGATGGAGGAGATTGGCGTCAACCTCCAGGACCTGTTCAAGAACATGCCGGGCATGAAGAACACCCGGCGTCGTCGGGTGCGCGTGCCCGAGGCGCTCCAGGTGCTCAAGGCCGAGGAGGCGCAGAAGCTGGTGGATCCGGACCGCGTCCAACGCGAGGCGGTGGCACGCGCGGAGTCCAGCGGCATCGTCTTCATCGACGAGATCGACAAGATCGCCAGCCGAGAAGGCTCGAAGGCGGGCGGGCCGGACGTGTCGCGTGAGGGCGTGCAGCGCGACATCCTGCCCATCGTCGAGGGCTCGACCGTCAACACCAAGTACGGCCAGGTGAAGACGGACCACATGCTCTTCATCGCGGCGGGAGCGTTCCACGTCTCCAAGCCGGCGGACCTCATCCCCGAGCTGCAAGGGCGCTTCCCCATCCGCGTGGAGCTGGAGCCCCTGTCTGGCGATGACCTGGTGCGCATCCTGCGCGAGCCGAAGAACTCGCTCTTGCGGCAGTACACCGCGCTGCTCGCCACCGAAGGCGTGCGCCTGTCCTTCACCGACGACGCCGCGACGGAGCTGGCGCGCATCGCCCAGCAGGCGAACGAGCGCACGCAGAACATCGGCGCTCGGCGTCTGCACACCGTGCTGGAGCGACTGTTGGACGAGGTGTCCTTCACGGCCAGCGAGATGGGGCCACGAGATTTCCAGGTGGACGGAAACTATGTGCGCGAGCGGCTGGCGGCCATCGTCCAGGACGAGGACCTGTCGCGCTACATCCTCTAGCGCGCTAGCTTGCGCGCCTTCCCGTCCGCACCGAGGAACGAAGCCTTGTCGCAAGCCGAAGCCACCGCCAACGACTCCCTCATCCAGAAGGCGAAGCGTCACCTGCTGCAGAACTACAAGCAGCAGCCGCTCGCCTTGGTGCGTGGCCAGGGCACGCGTGTCTGGGACGCCGATGGGCGCGCGTACCTGGACTGCATCGGTGGCATCGCGGTGTGCGCGTTGGGGCACTGTCATCCGGAGGTGACGGCGGCGGCGAAGGCGCAGCTCGACACGCTCTGGCACGTCTCCAACGCGTTCTATTCGCAGCCGCAGATCGACCTGGCCGCGCTGCTCACCGAGTTCGCCGGCCTGCCGCGCGCCTTCTTCTGCAACTCAGGCGCGGAGGCCAACGAGGCGCTGCTGAAGCTGGCGCGCAAGGTGATGAAGGACCGGGGCACGCCCGAGCGCTTCGAGGTCATCTCCTTCGAGAAGAGCTTCCATGGCCGCACGCTGGCCACCGTCACCGCCACCGGGCAGGCCAAGTACCACGCGGGCTTCGAGCCCCTGCCCGCGGGCTTCCGCCACGTGCCCTATGGCGACCTCGAAGCGGTGCGCCGCGCCGTGGGGCCCAGCACCGCGGCCATCCTCGTGGAGCCCATCCAGGGCGAGGGTGGGGTGCGGGTCGCTCCTCCTGGGTTCCTCGCGGAGCTGCGCGCGCTGTGCGACGCGCACGGGTTGCTGCTGCTCGTGGATGAAATCCAGACGGGCATGGGCCGCACCGGCAAGCCCTTCGCCTTCATGCACGAGGGCATCCAGCCGGACGCCATCAGCGTGGCCAAGGCCCTGGGCAATGGCCTGCCCATTGGCGCGATGCTGTGCAAGGAGTCCCTCGCGCCGAGCCTCGCGCCGGGGACGCACGGCACCACGTTTGGCGGCAACCTCGTGGCCGCCGCCGCCGCGCAGGTCGTCGTCCGGGCGCTGCGCGAGCCGGCGATGCTCCAGTCCGTCGCGGAGAAGGGCGAGTACTTCCTGGCGGGGGCTCGGGCCCTTCAGGCGCGCCTGCCCACCGGCCGCATCCAGGCGGTGCGCGGCCGGGGTCTCTTGATGGGCGTGGACGTGGGCCAGGAGTCGGGCCCGATCATCGCTCGCCTGCGCGCCGAGGGCCTGCTGGTGAACGCCGCGGGCGAGACGACGGTGCGCTTCGCGCCGCCCTTCATCATCACCCACGCGGAGTTGGACGAGGCCCTGGGCATCCTCGAACGCGTCCTGGCGGCCCTCTGAGCCGGCGGGCACGTCCTCGGGGGCGAGGGCCTGGGTGTTTGACGCCCTGCGTTCCGGACTCCTACACTCTGCGACCCGGCAAGCAGCCTTGGATCGTCACTTGAGCGAGCCCAACTCGATCGTCGGCCTGGGGGCCCGAACAGACCACGTCGCCACGGCGCCCCACCTGGATACCGCTCGCCTCCAGCTCACGCAGGAGGAAGGGGTGGTGCTCGGGCTGGTGGGCCGCGTGGAGCGCATCGACGCGGTGTTGTCGCGCTCCAGCCTGGGCGAAGCACGCACCATCGCCGCGCTCCTGTCCCTGCGCGCCAAGGGGGCCATCCTCCCCGCGCGCATCGTCCCCCGGGCCCAGCCCGCGCCCGCGGTGGATGCCGCCATGGCCGAGCAGGTGGACCTGGAGCCCGAGCGGAAGAAGGAGATCATCGAGTTGGAGCGCTCGCTCGACGCGATGGATCACTTCACCGTGCTCGGCATTGCGCCCTCCGCCACGGCCGCGGACGTCAAGCAGGCCTACTACACGGCCTCGCGGCGCTTCCACCCGGACCGGTACTTCGGCAAGAACCTGGGCAGCTTCCGCGCGCGGATGGAGCGCATCTTCCGGCGCCTCACCGAAGCCCACAACGTGCTCAGCCAGGATGAGCGCCGCGAGGCGTACCTGCGCGCGAATCCCGCCCTCACCGCGCCTCCTGCTGCGCCCGCGCGTCCCGCCGTAGCCGCCGCTCCGGTGGCCACGCCTCCGCCGGCGCGAGCCTCTGCCGCGCCGGTGGCCACGCCTCCGCCGGCGCGAGCCCCGGCCGCGCCCATGCCTCCGCGCCCCGCGCCTGCGCCCGTGCCGCCTCCGGAGCCGCCGCGCGCCGAGGTGTCACCGCTCTCCGAAGCCGAGTCCGAAGCCCGCAAGGCCGAGCGGCAGGCCCGCCTCGCGCGCCATCCCTACATGGCTCGCACCCATCGCCTGACCGAGCTGGTCGCGCGCGGCAAGGCCTTCGCCGCGAAGGGAGACTTCGAGCACGCCTATCAAGACTTCCACCAGGTGATGACGCTGGACCCGAAGAACCGCGAGGTCCCGGCGCTGCTGACCGAGGCGCGGCGGCGTCACGACGAGCAGCGCGCCAGGTCCGAGGTGGAGCGAGGGCGAGAGCTGGAGATGCGCGGCGACTTCACGGCCGCGCACGCGGCCTATCGCTTGGCCACGACGCTGGATGGTCACAGCGCGGAGGCCGCCTATCTGGCGGCCCGAGTGGGGCGCGAGCTGGGCCAGGAGCCCGGCGAAGTGCGAGCCTTGGCGCAGCGCGCCGTGGATGCACATCCCAGCCGGGCGGACTACCAGCTCTTGCTGGCCCAGTCCCTGTTGGTGGGTGGCGCGAAGAAGCTGGCCAAACGACACTTCGAGGAAGTGGTGCGGTTGGACCCTGACAATGCGGAGGCGCGGGCGGCACTGAAGAAGCTGCGCTGGACCTTCTAGGATGTGTACGGTTTCCCATGGCTGAGTCCGAACCTCTCATTGGCATCGACCTGGGGACGACGAACAGCATCGTCGCCACGGTCCAGGACGGCCAGCCGGTGGTCATCAAGAACCGCACCGGACAGGCGCTCACGCCGTCTGTCGTCGCGGTGGCGAAGAATGGCAAGCGGCTGGTGGGCAGCATTGCCAAACGTCAGGCCATCACCAATCCGCAGGAGACGGTCTACGCCGCCAAGCGCCTCATCGGGCGCAAGTTCTCCTCGCACCCGGTGCAGGACGCGCTGCGCACGCTCGCGTATCAGGTGGTCTGTGGTCAGCACGACGACGTCCGGGTTCGCCTGGCGGGAAGGGACCTGGCCGTCCCCGAAGTCAGCGCGATGATCCTCCAGGAGCTCAAGGCCGACGCCGAGGCACACTTCGGCCGGCCGGTGAGCAAGGCGGTCATCACCGTTCCCGCGTATTTCAATGACGGGCAGCGGCAGGCCACCAAGGACGCCGGGCGGATCGCGGGCCTGGAGGTGCTGCGCATCATCAACGAGCCCACCGCGGCGGCGCTGGCGTATGGCTTTGGCCGCACCGTCAACGGGAAGATCGCCGTGCTGGACCTGGGCGGCGGCACGTGTGACGTGTCTGTGTTGGAGGTCAACAACGGCGTCTTCGACGTGGTGGCCACCGGCGGCGATACCTTCCTCGGCGGCGAGGACTGGGACAATCGCATCATCGAGTGGCTGGTGTTTGGTTTTGCGAAGGAGCACGGCATCGACCTGCGCAAGGACCGCATGGCCTTGCAGCGGCTGAAGGATGCCGCCGAGAAGGGCAAGGTGGAGCTGTCGTCCGTGCGCGAGACACAGGTCAGTCTGCCATTCATTTGCACACCGCCGGGAGGCGGCGCCGCGCTGCACCTGCAAGCCGCGCTGACCCGCGACAAGCTGGAGGACCTCTCGGCGGACCTGTGCGAGCGCGTGGTAGGCATTACCTCCGAGGTGCTGGGCGAGGCCAAGGTGCGCCCCTCCGAGCTGAAGGAGGTCATCCTGGTGGGCGGCATGTCTCGCATGCCTCGCATCGTGGAGCAGGTGCGCCAGTACTTCCGCCGCGAGCCGTGCAAGGGCGTCCACCCCGAAGAGGTCGTGGCCCTGGGCGCCGCCATCCAGGCGCATGCCCTGGTGGCCCAGCAGGGCGAGCTGCTCCTGCTCGACGTCACGCCCCAGAGCCTGGGCGTGGCCATCGCGGGCGGCTACGTGCGGCGCATCATCCCCAAGAACACCACGGTGCCCACGTCGGCGACGGAGACGTTCGCCACGTCCAAGGACTCACAGCGCGTGGTGAAGATCATGGTGCTCCAGGGCGAGCACGACCTGGCGCACCAGAACGAACTGCTGGGCGAGTTCCTGCTGACGGGCCTGCGCGACGCGCCTCGCGGCAAGGTGGAGATCGACGTCACCTTCGACATCAACGCGGAGGGCATCGTGTCCGTCTCGGCGAAGGACCGCGAGACGGGCCAGCGGCAGTCCATCATCGTCGCCGCGTCGGGCGGGCTCACCGAGGAGGAGCTGCGCCGCATCATGGACGAGCAGCGCGACTGGCTCGTGGCCGCGCGCGCGAGCGAGGAAGTGAAGGCGCGCCGGGTGGAGCTGGACACGCTGGCGCGGGACGTGGTGGACGCGCTGACGCGCGCGCGCCTGCTGCCGGGCGGCGGCGGACTGGGGCCGGACGTGGTGCCTCGCGCCGAGCAGGCATTGGAGCATGCTCGACAGGTGCGGGCAGGGGAGGAGCCGGCGGCGATGGCCCGCGCGGTGGCTCTGCTGGCACAATGTCTCACGCAATTGCGAGGCGCCTCGCCTCGCGCGACCCCGGGGGGCTAGATGCCGCAGCACCGCGCCAACCAGCTCGTCGAGGCAGGACTGTGGTTGCGCTTGAGCGGGGACACGGACGGGGCGGCGCGCCTGTTCGATCGAGCCCTCCAGCTCGATCCGGACAACGGCAGGGCCCGCGATCTGATGGCGCAGCTCCAGGCTCGACTGGCCGCCTCCGACGACGCCCTCGCGGGTGACGGTCCGCCGCCCGCGGGGCTGGAAGGGGACTGGGGGGCCTGGGCGGAGCTCTCCGCGCCCGAGTCGGGGGATCCGCTGTTCGTTCCGGATGCCGTGCTGTTGCCGGACGGGGTGGGGGCGCCGAGGGACGCGCTGGACCTCCTGGCGCAGGACCATCGCCGCCACGAGGGCGAGCCGGTGCGGATGGGCCGCGATCGCGGCTCCGAGCTGGATGTCCTCCTGCGGGGCGCGGAGGATCTGCTGGAGCTGGATGACCACTCGGGCGCGGTGGACCTGCTGCGCCGCGCGCAGGAGCTGGCGCCCGAAGAACCCCGCGTCGAGGCCCTGCGTGACCGCAGTGAGCGCACGCTCATCGCCATGCTCGAGGCCAAGCTGGGAGACCTGGGGCGCGTGCCGCGCGTGCGCCTGCGGCCCGACGACATCATCTGGCTCAACCTGGACCACCGCGCGGGCTTCGTGCTCGCGCAGATTGACGGCACGGTGAGCTACGACGACCTCTTCTCGCTGTCCGGGATGACGCGGCTGGATACCGCGCGCATCCTGGCCCAGCTCCTGGACGAGGGCGTCATCGTCGCGGGCTGAGCCTGGACGTCATTGGCGGATGATGGCGGTCCACACCCCGCGCAGCACCGTCTGGCCTTGGGGGTTCTTCGACTCCGTCGAGACGACGAGGAAGTCGAGGCCCGCCTTGTCGTAGAGGGCGGTGATGCTGCCCGTCGTGGTGAGCACGTCGCCGGGCCTCATCACGTCCAGGAACTCCAGCTCCTGTTCGCCGTGGACGAGCTTGACCATGTCCACGCCCAGCTCTGGGTCCGCGATGGCGGCGCTGAAGGGTTGAATGGCGAACACCACGGCGAAGCTGGGCGACGCGATGACGTCGCCGTAGGGGCCTTCCTTGGCCGCGGCCTCGTCATACAGGAGGGGGCTCAGGTGCGCGGGCGGGGCGCCGGGCGTGCCCGCGCGCGGCGTGGAGCCCGCGAGGATGAGCGAGAACTCGCGCATCTTCTCGAGCCCCAACTGGTACGTGAACGGTCCGTAGCTACGGCCGATGAAGCGCTTGTCCAGGGGCATGGCTATCCGATGGCGGCTTCGACGACGGCGCCCTTGAGGACGGGCTCGCCGCGCTGGTTGGTGGCGGAGACTTCCGCGGTGATGCGGTCCGACGCGAGCGCCGTGACGCGGCCCTTGAACGTGACGGTGTCCTCGGGGAGCACGGGGCGCGAGAAGCGCACGCGAACGCGGCGGATGCGGCCCGGATCTCCCACGAAGAGGGACACGGCCTCCACGGCCCAGCCCAGCGTGCACAGGCCCTGGAGGATGATGCCGTTGAAGCCCGCGAGGCGTCCCACCTCGGGGTCGATGTGGATGGGATTGAAGTCACCGGACGCGCCCGCGTAGTAGGCCGGCCGGTACCGGTCGCACACGCGCACGTGGGTGAAGGTGTCGCCGACCTGGAAGGTTCGTGAGGGCATTCGCCCGCGAGACTACCTCTCCTGGAAAGAAAGAGGGGCGGCCCTCCAACCGGAGGACCGCCCCTGGTGCTTTCAGCCCACTGCGAGACTACGCGACCTTGCGGCGGCGGCTCAGCGCCAGCCCGGCGACCATCGCCAGGATGGGCAGCATGCCACCCAGCGAGCCGCCCGTCGCGGAGCAGCCCGACGAGTCGTTCTTCACCGACACGGAGAACAGCACCGGCTGCGAGGCCGCGCCGTGCGAGTCCTTCACGACCAGCGAGAAGGCGATCTGCGTGTCCTCATCCACCTCGGGCGCCGTGAAGACGAGCTTCGCGCCGTCCTGGGTCGGCTTGATGTTCGGACCGCCCACCTGCGTCCAGTGGTAGGTCATCTCGTCGCCGTCCGGATCCGTGAAGTTGGAGGCGTCGAAGACGATCTCCGTGCCTTCCTTGCGGGTGAACGCGCCGGGCGACTTGCCGGTGGGGGCGTGGTTGGGCGCCGCGTCCACGTTCTTCACCGTCACCGCCACCTCCTCGGTGGCCTCGGCGGTGCCGTCCGAGACGGTCAGCCGGAACACGAGCTGCGTGTCCGCATCGACCTCGGGGGCCGTGAAGGTCGCGACCGCCTTGTCCGCGCCCGTGAGGGTCGCGTGGACGCCGGTGTCATCCACCTGCTCCCACGTGTACTCCAGCTCCTCGCCGTCCAGGTCGGACGAGCCCGAGCCATCCAGCGACACCTTCGTGGTGGAGCGCTCGTCCACCGTCTGCGGCGCGGTGGCCGAAGCGGTCGGAGGCTGGTTCACGTTGGCCACGAGGACTTCCACCGTCTGCGGCGCGCTCGTGTCCTGCCCGTCGCTGACGACGAGCTGGAACATGAGCGTGGAGTCCGTCGGAACGTCGGCCACGAACTTCGGGGTCGCGGTGTCCGCGCCCGTCAGCACCACCGGCGTGCCGCCGCCCACCTGCGTCCACTGGTACGTCAGCGCGTCCCCATCCGGGTCCATGCTGGCCGTGCCGTTGAGCGTGATGACCCGGCGCGTGAGGACGCCGTTCTTGAGCACGCCCTCGGTGAAGCCCGCGGAGAGGCCCGCGTGGGCGATCGGCCGGCGGTTGCACGTGCCGCCGTTGTTCGGCTCGCTCACCAGGGCCGCGAACGGCGTGCCCGTGATGTTGGTGAACTTGACCTCGTCGATGTCCATGCCGTTGCCGACAGAGTTCTCGTCACCCGCGATCCGGATGCGGAAGCGGACATCCATCCCCGCGAGGAACGTCTTGAAGTTCGTCTTCGACGCGTTCCAGCTCGGGAAGTTGGTGTTCGTGCCGAGGAAGCCCGGGCGCTCGCTGAGCGGCGTGTTGCCGGCTTCCGTCACCTGCAGGTTTCCGACGCTGTCCTTCGTGTAGCCCGGGTCGAAGCCGAGGTCGATCACATCGAACCACTCGACGCCATCCACGGTCAGCTCGAGCACGGCGCTGTCGTAGAACGGAGCCAGCGGGCCGCTGTTGCTGAAGTCGGCCTCGAAGGAGTGCCGCTCGTAGAACGACAGGATGAAGTCTCCCGTGTCCTTCACGTGCACCCACGGCGACGTCAGCGTGATCTGCCCCGACTTGTCCGGGTTGAAGCCGTGGACGAAGCCGTCGCCGTCTTCCTCGCCGTGCGTCCAGTCATTGCCGCCGAGGACGTAGTTGGCGCTGGACGTCCAGCCCGCGAAGCCCACGTCGAACGTGTCCGTGGCGGACTGGCCGTAGGCGATGTCGTAGTTGATGCGCGGGTCGTACTCCGCCGACTTGCTCGAATCGGGCAGCTCCGCCGAGGTGAAGTCGACCTTCAGCCCCGCCGTGGCAGCCGGAGCACTGACGGCCTCCAGGGACACCTTGACGCTGACCGTGGCCGACGCGCCGCGCGCCAGCGACGGGATGCTCACCGCGCCGGAGTCGGGGAAGACCACCGTGGCGGTGGTGCTGGCGGAAGAGACAACGCCCGTGAACGAGCCGATGTCCGCCGCGCCCACGTTGGTCACCGTGAAGTGCAGCATGCCGGTCTCGCCGACGTCGAGCACGCCGTCCTGATCACACCCGACCTGCGAGTCGTCGATGCGGAAGCCCGAGACCTGGATGTTGTTGCCGGCCTCGAAGCTCTCCACCACGCCAATGTGGTCCGCGGAACCGCGGTCCGGAGCAATGGCGCCAAACCCGGCGCCGCGCTTGGCGAACGCGTTCACGAAGCGCTGGTAGTCCGCGGGGTCGCTCGCCTTCGTCACGGCGAAGAGCGCGTCGCGGGCCTCCAGCAGGGTGGGGGAGTTCGGCGTCGCCTTGTAGCCAGCGACGATGTAGCGCTTCATCCGGTCCTGCGCCTCGGCGAACGGATGCGCCTTGAGCAGCTCGACGTAGCACTGCCACAGCATGGTGGCCCAGACCTCGCCGCCGTTGTGGACCTCGGCGTTGCCCACGCCGGTCTGTCCCGACGCGGCCTGGTTCTTGGGCAGCGGGTTGCCGTTGGCGAAGTGCTTGAACGTCAGCGCGTTCTTGGTGAAGTCCGTGCTGTAGGGGATGCGGCGGATACCGTAGTAGTAGCCGTTGTTCGCGCCACCGCTCGAGGTGTAGCCCGCGACCGAGTACACGCCCTGCCACTGGTCGTTGCCGGCCTTGGTGACGTCGCTCTCCTTCACCTGCATCAGCATCGCGTGGAAGTCGGCCCAGCCCTCGCCCATCGCGCGGCCCTGGTTGTTCACCAGACCCGCGGCGTTACCGACGAGGCGGTTGCTGATGTAGTGACCCCACTCGTGCGCGATGATGCCGTTGTCGATGGTGCCGTCGCGATCCAGGTCCGGCGAGCGGCGCATCTTGAGGGTGAGCGTGTCGCCCTTGTCCGTCTCGGTCTTCCAGGCCGCGGCCGTGGCCTGGCTGACAGACTGGACGGGGATGGTGACCTTGGGCTCTTCGCCGCCGAGTCCAGGGGCGTCACCGGGCGCGTTGTTGCCGATGATGACGCCGATGGCGCCAGCCGTCTGGGCGTTCAGCGCCTTGGTGGAGAAGTTACAGCTGCCGCGCGTGATGATCGCGATCTTCCCCTTGAACGCATCCGCCGCGAAGGCGGTGCAGCCCAGCGCATTGTCCGCGGGGGCGAACAGGGCCGTGCCCTCAATCTCGAACTTGGACGCACCGAAGGGCGCCGAGTTGGAGTCGTAGAGGCCGGCGATCGACGCGGGCGTCTGGACGCGCACCTCGGGCCGGCCGTCGAACACGTACATCTGCATGCGGGGCGAGGCGCCGTCCGCGGGCGTGCGCATGTTCGCGTTGTTGCGCGAGGTGGAGTCCTGCCCCTCGGCGCGCATCTGGTCGCCTTCGACGCCGCCACGGCCGAAGTTGAACGCCTGGGCGTTGCCCGCGGCTTCGTCGAAGCCCGCGTCGTAGTACCAGTCGTGCAGGAAGTTGGTGACGTAGAACAGGTTGACGATGGACGCCTTGATCTGTTCCCGGCTCGTCTGCGGCGACTTGGTCGTGTCGTAGACGTAGTTGAACGTGTTGGGCGCGGTCACGTCGGCGCGGAAGTCGGTGGAGGGCTGGAAGCCGTCACCGCCGCCGAGGTCGGCGTACGCGTCCACGTTGTTGCCGGTGGTCTGCGTGGCGTTCGCCGGCAGCCAGGGGTCGTTCCGGCTGAACGGGCTGTTGGTGATCTCCACCACGTTGGGCGGCAGCGTCAGCGGCGCCTGGAACCGGTTCGGCGTCCCCGTGGGGTGCGGGGTCGCGTCATTGCCCTGCGGACCGTCGTAGGGGATGTACGGCGGGAAGGTGTCCGCCCAGACCGTGTACTTGTACGGCGCCGCGGCGTGCGCGGTCAGGTCGTTGCGGAACAGCACCGCACCGGACGCCGCCGACACCACGTAGGAGAAGTAGGTCGAGCTGCTCGAGGCCTTGGGCCCGGCGTTGACCTCGACGTAGTACGCGGGCTCCAGGCGGCCAGCGAGCGTGAAGAAGACCTTCTTCGCGCGGGCCGGGGACACCAGCTTCTGGGGGAGGGCCGAGGTCGCGCCCTCGTCCATCTCGAAGAAGGTGTAGTCGCCCTTGGTCCCGGCGTTGGTGAAGGCGCGGGGGGCCGCGTCGGAGCCGGTGCTGTTCTTGAAGGCGGCGGCGACGGCGTCCGCGGCGCTCAAGCGGAAGGCGCCCGTGCGAGCGCTGGTGCGCGCGGCCAGGGACATCTCGGTGGGGGCCAGGTAGCCGGACACCGCGACGAGCCCGAGGTTCTGGTCCATGACGACCTTGACCTCGTTGCGGAACACCTCGACGCCGTCGATGGACTGGTTGAAGGTCGCGACGACCGCGCCCTGACCCGTCTGGTGGATGGCGCGCAGGTTCGCGCCGGCCACGTCATCGCGGGTCAGCCGGTAGGCATCCGCGACGTTCTGCAGGTGCGCGCGCGCGGCGGTCTCGGGACGCATCACGGCCTGGGTCTGGATGACCGACCGGCTCGCCGAGCCATTCGAGTTGGCCCACACGAACGTGGGCACGCCGAGCCGGGCCTCGGTCTGCTCGATGCTGATTCCTCGGGCCGCCGCCGAGGATGCATCCACGGCGAGGGGACGAGAATCACGCTGCTCCAGGAACGCGTCGTAATTCGACCGCTCCTTGGCCCACGCGCTGGTGCCGGCCACGGGCACCAGCAGCAGGCTGGTCAACAGTTTTTCCCTGAGACGCATGCGCCTTCCTTCTGGGGGGTGAGAACCACTGCGTACTGCGTTGCTGCACGACGGCAGGCGCACCCCAGCCGGGGGTGGCGAGGGGGCGCCTACGGGTCCGGGCTGAGAAAAGTCAGCCGGAATGAGAACGCCCCCAAGCCTGTCTTGTCGCAGTGTCGCGACACATGTGACGGGCGGGGGGCGGCGTGAAACATGAGAGGTGTAGCGGGCGGCCCAGGGTGCTCGCGCGAAGCCGTGCGAGCTCTGACGGTCGGTGTATCACTTGCGACGGTCTGTGACTGGTATCCGCCAATCGACTGCGCTCCACGGCCGAGCCTTCAGCCGTGCTGTTCACGGCAATTCGTTCTAGTGAAGGCGCATGCTAACCAGGACGCTGGAACGTTGAGAAGAGGGGGCCCGCAACATTCCGTCTGGGTATTCGTGGAATCACGATGAATCGGGCTTTGTTTCTGGTGCTGCTGTAACAAGGTGAGTTCTGGTTTCGTCGCAAACGCGGTCGGCCCAAATCGAAATTCGAGAAGGGCGTGGCTTGATGTCTTGTTTTGGGGGGATGTCTCGGAGTCGCGCGTGGGATGTGTGGATTTGATGGGCGCGTGGTGCCCAGGCGGAGGCCGGGCGGTGCCGCGGCTCCTGGCTTCACGCCTGGGGTGGGCGGGGAGGCTTCGGGTGAGGGCGGAGGTCAGCCCTCGTAGATGTGGAACCCGTAGCTGCCCTGTCCGCTGGGCAGATACATGCGCAGGTACACGGTTCCGCTGGTAGGCACGGTGAAGTCGATCGTCGGGTTCTGCTCCGTGAAGAGCGGATTCTTGGTGTCGCCATTCCCAAACACGGCGACCACGGGCAGGACGCGGTCCTGCGGGCCCTGGAAGGTGATCCGGTAGTGGCGCGTGCTGCTCGCGCTGAAGCGGAACCAGTCGTCGTCGTACTGGTACTCGAAGCGACCGAAGTGATCTTGCGGGCTCGTCGTGTCGAAGCTGTCCGGCGTCAGCGACGTGGCCTCACTCGGGAGGTCGCCGTGGTCATCCATTCCCACGTCGGTGAGCGTCAGCGCGTACGCGCCGACGGCGGCCGAGATGTCCACGGGCGAATGACTGACACGGAGGAAATACGGCGCGGCGCTCCGGGCCTTGAATCCAAGCACCGCCTGCCCCGTGCTCTCGTGCGTGCCGAGATACTGGCCGCCCTGATCGAACGCATCCACGCGCGGCATCAGGCTGCCCGAGGGCTTCACCGTCACGCTGTAGATGTGTCCCAGCTGGCCATCCACCCGGAAGAAGTCGAAGTCGCCAATGGGCTCGATGGTCTGTTGATGCACCGCGGAGCCCGGCGCCAGGGTCCGCGCTCGGGCCTGACAGTCATCCGGCTCCGCGGCATCCCCGAAGTGTTCGGCGCAGTTGGCCGCGCTCACGGGCTCGCAGGTCCCGTTGGGGCGCGCCACGAAGCCCGTGTCACACAGACAGCGGGCCTCGTTCGACTCGACCACGCATTGGCCTCGGTTCGCGTCCCGGCAGGGATTGGGGGAGCACGGATCCGACGCGTCCTTCACGGTACATCCCGCGCCGCACAGGAGCGCGGCGGCGAGCAGGGCAGGGGAGCGGAAATTCATATCAGCGTCCCGGACGCGGAGTGGGGCCGGTTTCTTCAACCGCCGCGAACGGTCCGTGATCCAGCGGATCCTCCACCTCCGCGCCCTCACGCCGCTGCTTGTATTGCTCGCGCACGTAGGCCACCAGCTGCTCCAGATAGGAAGACAGCGGGGGACACCGCACGCCCGTACCGTCCAGCAGCTCGAGCGTGTTGTGGCAATTGTAGATGGCCAGGTGATTCACATAGCTGATGGCCGCGCGCTGGGGCCGCGCGAGCTTTTCAAGCAAGGGCAGACGAAGCATGACGTCCGCCGCGCGCGCCGACAGGTTGAAGCGAGGCAGGCGCTTGTTGGCCTTCTCCGCGATGAGTTCGTACACGCGCCGCGCGCTCATGGGGTTGGGGTCCACCAGGTGGAACGTGCGGCCCGCCGCGCGCGGATCCTTGGACAGCCGCCAGACCGCCTCGACGACGAAGTCCACCGGCACCACGTTGAGCGGCGCCACGCCATTGCCCGGCAAGGGCAGCGGCACCACCAGCGGCGAGGTGACCAGGAGGATGCCCAGGTAGTAGGGCCCCTCGAATCGATCAATCTCCCCCGTGCGCGAGTCGCCCACCACGCTGGACGGCCGGTACACCGTCACGGGCAGGGTGGCCGCCGCGCGCTGTACCAGCCGCTCCGCCTGGAACTTTGATTCCTCATAGGCGTTGCGGAAGCCCTGGGCGCGATCCAGCTCGTCCTCGGCGATGACGCCGACCCGGTCGCCGGACACGTAGCAGGTGGAGAAGTAGTTGAAGCGCGCGAGGTGCTCGCAGTCGCGCGCCAGCTCCAGCATGTTGCGCGTGCCGTCCACGTTCACGCGCCACGCGGTCTCCTTGGCCACGCCCAGCTGGGACACCGCGGCGAGGTGGAAGACATCCGTCACCCGCTCGCACAGGTGCTGGTACTCCTCGCCGGACAGGCCCAGGTGCATGTCCACCACGTCGCCGGTGAGCAGCTCCACCCGCGCGCCTTGGATGTGCGCCGCGTGCTTCTGCGCTTCCTTGAGCACCTTGGGCTGGACCAGCGCGTAGATGTGCGCCTTGGGGTCCTCCCTCGCGATGTGCTCCACCAGCCGCTTGCCGATGAACCCCGGGTAGCCCGTGATGAAGTACGTCGCCGAGCCCTTCTTCCGCGTCTCGCTCATTCGGCGCGCAGCATACCCGCCCGTCAGCCGCGCGCGAGCATGGCGCGCCACATCGCTTCCACCTGTGCCCGGGTGGCGTCCAGGCCCGCGCTGTTGTCGAGGACCCACGTCGCGTGCACGCGCTTGTCGTCGAGGGGAAGCTGAGCGGCCAGCCGAGCCTCGGCCGCGCTTTCGTCCAGCCCATCACGCGCCATCAACCGCGCCTTCTGCACGTCCCGAGGCACCCAGACGAGCGCCACGCCCTCCATCCACGCGTGCATCCCGCTCTCGATGAGCAGCGGCACGTCGTAGATGACGCGCTTCTCGCCCTGGGCTTCCAGCGCCTGCACCCGGCTGAGGAAGGCATCGCGCACGAGCGGGTGGATGATGGCGTTGAGGGCGGCGCGCTCGGAAGGGGTGGCGAAGATGTGCGCGCCCAGCTTCGCTCGGTCCAGGCGTCCATCCGGGCCCACCACGCCGGGGAAGCGCGCGGCCACCGCGGCGAGGCCCGGGGTGCCTGGCTCGACGACCTCGCGGGCGAGCACGTCCGCGTCCACCACCTGCGCGCCCAGCTCGCGGAGCATCCGCGTGACGGTGCTCTTGCCGGACGCGATGCCGCCCGTCAGTCCAAAGACGTGCACGGCTACTTCGCGGCCTTCTGCGTGGTGAAGATGAACGAGTGCACCGTCTTGCCGTCCTCGTTGAAGAAGATGGCCAGCCCCAGCTTGGGGTAGAGGAAGTAGGTGCGGAAGTCGTCCGTCAGCTTGCGCAGGTAGCAGGGCGTGGCCGGCG
Source organism: Myxococcaceae bacterium JPH2 (assembly GCA_016458225.1). Taxonomy (NCBI): domain Bacteria; kingdom Pseudomonadati; phylum Myxococcota; class Myxococcia; order Myxococcales; family Myxococcaceae; species Myxococcaceae bacterium JPH2. The sequence continues at coordinate 15,956 of JAEMGR010000020.1, forward strand.
CGGGGCCCGCGGGGCAGGCCGGGCCGTAGCTGTTCTCGATGGTCTCCTTGTCGATGACAGGACCGGGGAACACGTCGATGCGCTCGACGAACTGCGTGGCGGGATCCACCTTGAACTGGGTCTGCGTGGTGCCCTTGATGGCTTCCTTCGAGAAGTAGGCGATGACCTCCTTGCCGTCCTGGGTGACGGTGCGCGAGGGCTCACCGAACTTCTTGAGGACTTCCTCGCGCTTGGAGACCCCGGGCTCGATGCCCTGCCAGGGCTTGGCGGCGGCGGGCACGGCGGCGAAGAGGATGGCGACGAGGGCGAAGGTACGCATCACGGCTCCCCTAACGGATCGGACCGGCACGACTCAAGGCCCTTCCCTGTAAACGTGCATGGGCATCGGACATTCAATCACGAACGAGACGCCTTGCCCCATCCGGAGCCCTCTGCTACGTCCGACGGCCATGCGCGTGCGTACCCTCCAGGTCCTCCCCGTCCTCCTGCTGGCCGTCTGCGGCGCGGCCGGGGCCGCCGACTTCGTGGGTCCCGATAGCTGCAAGGGCTGCCACCCCGAGGCCTATGACGCCTGGATGCAGTCCAAGCATGCGCGGGCCACCGACTCGCTGGGCGAGCAGCAGAAGAAGGATGCGCGCTGCCTGTCCTGCCATGCCCCGGACCAGACCGAGCAGGGGTCGGCCGCCGTCACCTGCGAGACGTGCCATGGCGGTGGGCAGTACTACTCGCCCTCGTACGTGATGAAGGACGCGGAGCTGGCGCGGCTGGTGGGGCTGGTGGACCCGTCCGAGAAGATGTGCCGGACGTGCCACGACGCCTCCTCGCCCTCCCTCCGACCGTTCGACTTCAAGGACGCGCTCAAGGCCATCGACCATTGGTCCGCTGAGCGCACCCGCAAGGCCGCCCGGGCCGAGGCGCCCCCCTCCACGCCGCCCCCCGCGAGCGCCAGGAAGTAGCCCCGCTTGATCAAGATTCTCGACGCCCGCTTCGTCACCACCGCCGTGGAGCTGAAGGGCTTGCCCACGGACCACGCCGCGGAAGTGGCCTTCGTGGGCCGCTCCAACGTGGGCAAGTCCTCGATGATCAACACGCTCACCCAGCGCAAGAAGCTGGTGCGCGTGTCGAACACCCCGGGCCGCACGCGCACGCTGAACTTCTTCGACGTGGACCTGGAGCGCGACGGCGTCCGGCACACGGTGCGGCTGGCGGACCTGCCCGGCTACGGCTTCGCCAAGGCGAGCAAGACGGACAAGGCGCAGTGGCAGCAGATGATCACCTCGTACCTCCAGAACCGGCACCGGCTGGAGGTGGTGGTGAGCATCATCGACGCGGAGGTGGGTCCCACCGAGGATGACCTCCTCACGCTGGACTACCTCCAGGCGCACAGCCGCCGCATCCTGGTGGTGGCCACCAAGGTGGACCGGCTCACCAAGGCGCAGCGCAAGCCCCGCTTGCATGCGCTGGCGGAACAGCTCGCGCTGCCTCGCGAGGCGGTGATGCCGTTCTCCTCCACCGAGCGGCTGGGCGTGGATGAGGTGTGGGGCACGTTGCTGGATACGTTTGGCAAGGCAACGCGGCGTTGAGCGTTCCCCTCCCGGGCGAGGAGGGGCTGTGGTAGGGACCGCGCGTGTCCCAAAACGGCAAGACGAACGGTGCTTCCTCGCCCCTCGCCCCGCGTGAGCTGCGCCAGCGGTTGATGCAGCTTTCGCCGCGGCAGCGCATGGACGCGATCCTCGACTCCCCGGATACGCGTGCGCTCGTGCGCTCGCTGCCGGCGGAGGACCTCTACGTCACCATCCAGGAAGTAGGGCTCGCGGACTCCACGGAGCTGGTGCAGCTGGCCGCGCCCGCGCAGTTCCGCACCTTCGTGGACCTGGGGGGCTGGAAGAAGGACGCGCTCGCGCCCCACGACGTCCTCACGTGGCTGCGCGCCGCGCGCGGGGACGAGCCGGAGGACTTCCTGCGCAAGGTCCACGCCCTGGACCTGGAGGTGCTCGAGTACCTGCTGAAGGAGTTCAGCGTGGTGCACGACCTGGAGGAGAACCCGGACGTCAACCCCGAGGGGATGACGCTGGAGACTCCCGAGGGGCGCTACCTCGTCGAGATCAAGGCCGAGGGCGTGGAGATGTCCGCCATGCGCGCCTTGCTCAACGACCTCATCGCGGAGAACCCCTTCGAGTCCGTGCGGCTGATGGAGGCCGTGCGCTGGGAGCTGCCCTCGGAGATGGAGGAGGCCGCGTTCCAGTTCCGCCGCGCGCGCCTGTCTGATTTGGGCTTCCCCTCGCTGGAGGAGGCCATGTCGCTGTTCAGCCGCGTGGAGGTGGGCCCGCGTCCCCAGGGTGGTCCGGGGACGGCGCTCGTGGCCACGGGGGGCCACCTCGACTACCTGGAGGCCGCGTTCCGCGAGCTGAGCGACGTGGAGCGGATGAACGCGGAGGACGAGCTGCGTGAGGTGGCCAACGCCGTGCTCGTGGCGGAGTTGGAGGACCCGGGCGACCTCGATGCCGTGCGCCGCGTGAGCGAGACGGTGCGCGACTCGCTGTCCCTGGGGCTGGAGCAGCTGTCGGGGTCGGATCCGGCGCGGGCGGGGGATGTGCTCCGCGACACGCCGATGCGGCGGGTGTTCCAGACGGGCTTCACGCTGACGCTTCAGCTCAAGTTCCGCGCGGATCGGCTGTTCAAGCAGCCGCTGGCGCGCGTGGAGGACGTGCCGCTCCTGCTGCCCGAGGAGACCGCGGCGTTGGAGGCGCTGCGCCGCAAGCGACCGCGCCGTGCGCTGCGCGTCGCGGGGGCGGAGCCGGTGCCGTTCCGCTCGCTGCGTGAGCTGGCCTCGTCCGAGGCAATCCTGGCGCGTGCCGAGGGACAGGTCGCCGTGTTCGCGGCGCTGTTGGGCGGCGCGGAGGACTCGGCGCGCGAGGTGGTGGCTCGCTTCGGCGTGCCGCTGCCCATCCTCGGCGTCGAGCGGCTCTTGGCTGCCGCGGTGGCCATGGCCGTCTTGGAGGAGCGGGTGCATGTGCGGCCCGTGCCCCAGGGGCGCGTGGTGGAGCTGGGGCAGCGCCTCTTCGAGGGCACCCCGGACGCGCCCCGCCTGCGACCGAGCGCGGCCGAGCGTGCACTCGCGGGCCTGGAGCCGGCGGTCCCCGTCGAGGCGCGGCAGGAGCTGCGCCGCATGGTGGGTGTCGCGCTCGAGCGATTGTTGTCCGAGTTGGGCACGGCCTGGCTTCTGGAGGGCCGGCTGGACCCCATCGCCTCCGCGGTCCTGCCCATGGAGGGCGGCGCGGTTCCGTAGGTTTTTCAGTCCCGCGCCCGGCATGGGCGCGCGACTTCCGTGCAAGGCCCCGGAGATACAGGGCTTTGCACGGCGCCTCTCCGTGGCACGGCCTTCGCTTTCCGAACCACCGCGCAGTGCCGGGCAGTTCGACAGGCGACAGGCGGGGAGGACGAGGGCATGGGGCCGGGCGGGCAGGAGCAGCGCCGCGACGTGGTGGCGTTCTGCATGCTGGTGTCGTTCGCGGCGGTCATGTACGCGGTGCCGGGGGAATGGCTGCCTGTCTTGGAGCCGCTGCGACTGGCACTGGTGACATCCGGTCTGGCCGCGGGGCTGGTGGTGATGCGGCGGCTGGGGCGCGCCGAGCCGCTCTACCTCGATGGCGCGCGCGGCTGGGCGCTGCTGGCGTTCGCCACGCTGGCCTTCTGCTCCATGGCCTGGTCCGTGGATCCCGAGGTGACGCGCGCGCAGGGCATCGAGCTGCTGAAGCTCACCGCCATCTACCTGACGCTCGTCAACGTCATCACGAATGGCCGGCGGCTGATGGCCATGTGCATCGCGATGGTGCTGGCGTCCATCGTGACGTCCATCGGGGTCATCAACTGGTTCCGCGTGGGCGAGAACATGGTGGAGGGCTTTCGCTCCCGCTGGGTGGGCGTCTACGCGGACCCGAACCACATGGCCATGAACATGGTGGTGGTGGTGCCGCTGGCGGTGGCGATGCTCGCGCGCAAGGGCAGCCCGTGGCTCTTCCGGTTGGCGTGCGCCGCGGCGGCGGTGCTCGCGGTGGTGGCCATCGTGTTGAGCCACTCGCGCGGCGGGTTCATCGGGCTGTCGGTGGCGATGGTCCTGTGGGCCATCCGCGAGAAGCGGCGCATGCAGGCCATCGTGGTAGGCCTGATCTTCATCGCCGGTCTCGCGGTGTTCGCGCCCAAGAGCTTCTGGGCTCGCAACGAGACGGTGGCTGACTTCCATGAAGATGCCTCGGCGATGGGCCGCGTCTACGCGTGGCAGGTGGCCAGTCGCATCAGCCTGGATCAACCGCTGCTGGGCGTGGGGGCGGGAGGCTTCCGCTACGCGTGGCCGCTCTACGCGCCCCCCGAGGCGCATCGGGCCTACGTGGCCCACAACATCTTCTTGGACGTGATTGGCGAGCTGGGCTGGATAGGCCTGCTCTTCTTCCTCACGTTCGTGGGAGGTGCCACGGGCGGCGCGTTCGCGGCCTCGCGCGATGTCGAGTTGGGGTGGCTTGCCCGAGCGCTGTCGTCGTCGATGGCGGGCTACCTCATCTGCGACCTGTTCTCCGGCTACATCCTCTCGGCGCACCTGTATGTGTTGTTCGGGTTGGCCGCGAGCGTTCATCGAATCGTCCTGGCGGGAGAGCGCGCTCGGGCGCCGCAGTACGTCCCCGTCGTGGACGGCGAGCCCGTGAGGGGGGCGTGGGAGGGATCCGGCCATGCGGCGTGAGGAGTCGCGGATGGGGCGAGACCAGCCGCTCCGGCTGGTGCAGTTCACGCGCTCGTTCCACATTGGAGGCACCGAGGTGCAGGTGCTGGAGCTCTTGCGCGGCCTGCCGCCGAGCTACCGGCTCCAGGTCTCGGTCCTCGAGGACGTGGGCCCGTTGATGGGCACGGTGTGGAAGCTCGGCTATGCGCCGCAGGTGTTCTCGCTGCGCGGCTCGCTCGCGCAGCCCAATACCGCGCGGCAGGTGTACCGCATGGCCCGCTGGCTCAAGCAGCAGCGCATCGAGCTGGTGCACGTGCACGACTTCTACTCGAGCATCGTCGCCGTGCCGGCCGCGAAGCTCGCGGGCACCAAGGTCATCGTCGGGCGTCTGGACTTGTCGCACTGGCAGGGCAGCGCGCGCCGCGCCATCCACTCACGGATGACGCGATTGGCGGACCACGTGGTGGCCAACGCGGAGGCCATCCGGAAGATGCTCGTCGAGCGCGAGGGGCTGTCCGCCTCACGCATCTCCGTGATTCACAACGGCCTGGACCTGACGCGCTTCGATGCCCGCGTCGCCGAGGGCCTCAAGGGGCCGCTGCCGGACACGGGCGGCGCCCCGGTGGTCGTCCACGTGGCCAACATGAACCACGCGGTGAAGCGGCAGGAGGATCTGCTGCTCGCGCTGGCCATGCTTCGCCACAGCGGGACGCGCCTGCATGCGTACCTGGTGGGAGACGGTCCCCGTCGTCCCGCGCTCGAGCGCACGGCGGCGGAGCTGGGCATCGCCGACACGGTGCACTTCCTCCGACATCGCACCGACGTTCCCGCCATCTACGGCAAGGCAACCTTCGGCGTCCTGTGCTCGTCCGCGGAGGGGATGTCCAATGCCGTCATGGAGGGCATGGCGTCCGGCTTGCCCATGGTGGTGACGCGGGTGGGGGGGAACACGGACCTCATCGTCGAGGGAGAGCGCGGGCGTGTCGTCGAAGCCGAGCGGCCCGCCCAACTCGCCCAGGTCTTCCGGCAGCTCCTCGCAAATCCTCGGAAAGCGAGCGAAATGGGAGCAGCCGCCCGAGCCTTCGTCGCGCGGGAGCTCTCCCTGGAGCGGATGGTGCGGCTGCACGACGCGCTGTACCGGCGGATCGCCCGGGGGCCGGACGCCTGATCGCCGCATGTCAGACCGGCGTGGATACTTCCTCCCCGCCGGCGCAATGGGGGGCCTGCTCACTCGTTTGAAGATCTGGAGCCTCGTCCGTTGTAGAGGCGCGCCCGTGACTCCCACCCTGTATTCAGATGGGGCAGAGTGGAAAAACGAGATTTTCGTGATGTTTGACGCAAGAGTGTGGTAAGGGCGCGTCACGCGTTGCAGGAAACAGCCTCCGTGCCCAGGGTGTTGGTTGCTGGGGAGTGAGGGGCGGGGTGGCCGGGCGCGTGCGGCTGGAATCGTACCGGGTGGGAAACGGTTCCAAGAGGTGTCCGCGAGCGAGGGCAGCGAATTGGACCCACGCGCGGGCATCCAGACATGATGGCGGCACCGAGAGCCTCGGCTCACGGTTTCTGCCTGCGACTTTACGAGGCCCGGCCGACCAGGTCAGAGGCCCGGGGCGCTCGCCGGTAAAACTCCAAGGTACCGGCGAGCGCTCTCTTTTTTTGTCCAAGGCGCGGAGCCGAGGGCGAGGTCCATCGCTCTGCTAGGGTGCTCGCCCTCGCATGCCGCGCGCGTCTCTCTTCCGTGATCCGATTGTCCTGTCGATGACGCTCCGGCCTCGCGCTGTCGCGACCGTGCTGGCGGGCGTGTTCGTGTTGCTCGCGCTGCGACTGGGGCACTTCGTCGATCGCTTCGCGGTCAACCTCGTGTTCTGGGACCAGTGGGACTTTCTCCAGGGTCTCTTCGATGGCTCCGGCGCCTGGACGCTCTTTCGTTGGCAGCATGGCCCGCATCGGCAGGGGCTCGCGCAGTGGATCATCGCGGGCGTGTACCGCGCGAGCGACTGGAACGGACGCGCGGATGCGGCCTGCGCCGCGGTGGTGATGCTGCTCGCGGGAGTGCTCGCGCTGCTCCTCGTGCGCCGCGCGGGTGGGCCGCTTCGGGTGGTGGACGCGGTGGTGCCGCTGCTCTTCCTCACCACGCAGAACGCGGAGACGTACGCGGGCACGCCCAACCTGGCGCATGGGGCCCTGCCGTGCCTCATCCTCGTCTCGGTCGGTTGTGCGCTGACGCTCGAGTCCCCCGTGCCGCGCGCGGTGCTCCTCGCGGTGCTGTCCGTGCTGGGCGTCAGTGGCGGCTTCGGCATGGCGCTGGGCGGAATCATCCCGGCGATGCTCGGGGTGTTCGCCCTGGGCCCTGGGCTCACCGTGCGCGAGCGCGTGGTGCAATTGCTGGCCGCCGTGGTCTCGGGCGCGGGGGTGCTGCTCTTCCTGCATGGCTACACCTTGCAGCCCGCCGTGGAGTGCTTCGCCTTCCCGCATCCCCGTCCACTGGAGTACCTGCCGTTCGGGGCCTTCGTGCTGGCGCGTCCTTTCGGCGTGCTGCCGGGGCACGGCGCGGCGGCGGGGGTGCTCGCGGGTGCTCTCGGGCTCGGCGTGCTGGGGGCCGCCGTGGGCGCGACGGTTCAGGTGCTGCGCTCGCGTGGCGGGACGGCTCGCACGCGGGCCGTGAGCGCGCTCGCGGGCTTCGCGATCCTCTTCGCGGCCCAGAGCGCGGTGGGGCGGGTCTGCACGGGGTTGGAGTTCGCCGCGGCCAGTCGCTACGTGCCCTATGTCGTGCCCGGGCTGCTCGCGCTCTACCTCATGCTGCGCGACACGCGGCTCTCACCGCCCGTGGCGCGCGCATTGCCCCTGTGCTTCCTCGTGCTGTGCGTGGCCAAGGAGCTGCGCATGGGACCCAGCCTGGACGAGGCGCGCGCCTATTCCTCGGGCAAGCGGCACTGGCGTGACTGCTACCTGCGCGAGCACGACATCGCGCGGTGCGATCGCGAGACGGGCTTCTCGGTGTACCCCGATCCCTCGTGGACCCACCTGCAGGCGAAGCTCGACTGGCTGGAGGCGCGCGGGCTGAGCTTCTTCCATGGCCGAGCGCGACCCCAGGTGGCTGCGCCGGAGCGATAGCGCGCGGGTGTGGATGCGTCGGCTGGCTTGCCTCCCTGCCTGTATTCCAGGGTGAGGACCCAGGCGATACGACGTCCCGTGTCCTGGCCCGTGTCGAGCATCGAACACAGTGCGCTGTTGTGAATAAGTCGGCGGCGATGGAGTCTCAGCGCGAGTGTTGAACGCCCTGAAGGTCCGTCGTGCCAGCGCGGATGTGGCTGGCGCGGCTCAGGCGGCAGTCCGCGTGGAGATGGGTCATGGCTTCTTCTCGATGGTGGGTGTGTCTGGCGGTGGGCTTGGCGACGCAGGGCGCTTTCGCGCAGACGGCCCCGGTGGCCGCGATGGAGCCCGCTTCCGAGTCCTACGACGACTCGGACCAGGATGACGACTCGGGGCCGGTCGCTCCGTCGCCGCCCCCCGAGCTTCCGTCCGAGAACCCCACGGCGCGCCCGGACAACGACTCGGTGTGGGCGTCGGGCTTCTGGTTCTGGGATGGCGGCCAGTGGATCTTCAAGTCCGGCGGCTGGGTGGAGCGCATGCCGGGCTACCAGTTCGTCAACGGCTACTGGGCGCAAGATGGAGACGTCTGGCGCTGGGTGTCGGGCGGCTGGGCTCGGCCCGGCTCGACGGATGTCGAGATCCCCATCGCGGTGGACAACGAGGAGGTGACGACCGCTCAGGCGCCGCCTCCGCTGCGCCAGGAGTCTCGCCCGCAGCCGCCTGCTCCGGAGTACGTCTGGGCTCCCGGTTACTGGTACTGGGGCATCGGCGGCTGGGAATGGGTGACGGGCGACTGGGTCGCTCCGCCTCGCGCCGGGCTCGTCTTCGTCACGCCCCGCTGGGTCCGCCGAGGCCCGTCCTGGGTCTTCATGGGCGGTGGCTGGGCGTCGCGCGGGACGCTGAGCGTGTCCATCCCCGTCTATCGCCACGCCAGCATCGCGGTCTCACTGGGGCGCCCCAACGTCTTCCTGCGCAGCTGGTACCGCTACCCCATGGTGTCCTGGCGTCATGTGCCCGAGCCGCGCTACCGCTACCACGAGGGGCGCTGGACGCACTACGAGAGCCACGTGCGTTCGCCGCCGCCCTCGCGCTACCACTCCGCGAGCCCCGGTCCGCGCTCGGGCGGGCACGGGGGCGGGCGGGGTGGCGGCCACCGCCACTGAGTCCAGGGCTCACTCCGCGGAGGCGCGCGAGCCCTCCGCGGGGCGAGGCAGGTGGAAGGCCTCGGCCAGCAACTCGTAGGAGCGAACCCGCTCGGCGTGGTTGTGGATGTGCGAGGTGACCATCAACTCGTCGGCGCCCATCTGCTCGGCGAGTTCGAGGAGCCGGGCCCGGACGCGACCGGGCGACCCGCACACGAGGATGGAGCGCGCGACGCCGACCTGCTGCCGCTCCATCGGGGAGTACGCGTAGGCGCGGGCCTCCTCGGGGCTCGGAATGGGGCCGTTGCGTCCGTTGCGGAAGTTGACCCACAGCAGGTCATGCGTGCTGGCGAGCATGTCCGCGCGCTCGTCCGTCTCCGCGCACACCACCGAGACGCCCAGGATGGCGTAGGGCCGCTCCAAGTGCGCCGAGGGGCGGAACTGGTTCCGGTAGGTGTGCATGGCGGAGTGCGCCGCCTCGGGGCTGAAGTGATAGGCGAAGGCGAAACCCCGGCCTTGCTCCGCGGCCAACCGGGCACTGAAGCCGCTGGAGCCGAGCAGCCAGATGGGCGGCAGCGTGATGTCCGCCGGTGACGCGCGGATCCGCTGGAAGGGGTGATCCGGCTCCGAGAAGGCCTCCTCGCCAGCGAAGGCGCGCAGCTGGGAGAGCTGCTCGGGGAAGTCGTCCGCGGTGAGGGCCTCCATCGAGCGACGCAGCGCCAGCGCCGTGAGCTGATCCGTCCCCGGCGCGCGCCCCAGTCCCAAATCGATGCGCCCGGGATAGAGCGCCTCCAGCGTGAGGAAGGTCTCCGCCACCTTCAGGGGCGAGTGGTTCGGCAACATGATGCCGCCCGAGCCCACGCGCAGGTGCTCCGTCTCCCGCGCGATGGCGGTGATCATGATCTCCGGCGCGGAACTCGCCAGCCCTCGGGAGTTGTGGTGCTCGGCGATCCAATACCGCGTGAAGCCGAGGCGATCCGCGCGGCGCGCCAGGTCGAGGCTGTTGCGCAAGGCCCGAGGCCCCGTCGAGCCCGTGCCGACGGGGATGAGGTCGAGAATGGACAGGCGAGGCAGGGGCATGGAGGTCCTCGGGGAGACTTCCTTGCTAACGGCGGATGCCTCCGCTTTTCAAGTCACAGTGGTGATGACGCGTGTCATTCCCGGGTTTGGGAGGCGAGGGCCCCCCTGTCAGTCCCCTGCGAGGCTCAGGGCTCGGTCCACACGGCGAGGCGGTGGCCGCTCGGGTCGGTGAACTCGAAGCGCCTGCCGCCCGGGAAGCTGAAGATGTCCTTGGTGATGACCCCACCGGCCTTGCGCACGCGGTCGAGCGTTGCTTCCAGCTCGCGGGAGTAGAGGACGATGAGCGGTCCGCCGGGAGTGACCGCGCCGTCCGTCGTGAAGCCACCGCTCAGCCGGCCATCGTTGAAGGCGCTGTAGGCCGGGCCGTAGTCCTCGAAGCTCCAGCCGAACACGGTGCCGTAGAAGCGCTTCGTCGCGGCGAGGTCCGTGACGTGGAACTCGATGTAGTCGATGCGGTGGTGCTGCGCGGCCTGCTGCGATGCGGACGACATGGGGACTCCGGTGCTCGTGAAGGAGGCTGTGGACTCTAGAGGGCTTCCACCGAGGGGGATTGTACGAATCCGACAGGGGCGAGCTCGCGGGCGTAGGCTCCCGGAGACACACCCACCAGGGCGCGGAACTCCCGCACCAGGTGGGCCTGGTCGAAGTAGCCGGCGGCGAGCGCGAGCTGCGCACCAGGGAGCGTGGGCGTGCGCTTCAGCCACTCCACCGCGTGTTGCATCCGAGCGATGCGGCACAGCACCTTGGGCGCCAGTCCCACCGCGGCCTGGAAGCGGCGTTCGAGCTGCCGCGCGCCCACGCCGAGCGTGCTCTCCAGGGACTCCACCGTCACCTGTCCCCGCGAGGCCCAGATGCGCTGCACCGCGTGGGCGAGCGCTGCATCGGGCTTCAGCAAAGGCAGTCGCCCCAGGAGCAGCTCCTCCATCACCTCGAGACTCGCCTCGGGTCCCGGTGCTTCGAGGAGCCGCTCCGTCCATTCGTCCGCCAGCGCCCTGGGCCACAGCGTGTCGAGGCAGAGCTGCGTTCCGGTCAGCTCGTTCAGCGCGACGCTCAGGAACGGGCGTGCACCTCCGGGCCGAAAGCGGATGCCGACGAAGCGAGCGCCCTGCTCCAACGGGACGACCTCGGCGGTCCGCATCGTGCCGATGACCTGAGGCCGCGCATCCGCGGCGCGCTGGCTGGGGCTCAGGTTGACGAGGATGTCGAGGCACCCGTCCGGCAACACCCGGTTGTCCGGCGGCGAGGCCACCTGTGCCGACAGGGCCCAGAAGCACTGGACGTAGGGCGCGAGCGCGGCGCGCGGGCGACGCTCGACGTAGAGGGACGCGGGGGACATCGGCCGCGATTCTGCCCGAGCCGGGTGGGGCGGGCGCGGCAGAAAGACTCAGGGGCTCCGGGAATGCGGCGGAGGACCTTGGCGAGGGAGGCTCACTGAGAAGAGCGCGCCGCGGCCGGGGGCGCTCTCCACGCGGACCGTGCCGCCCAGCGCTTCCACGACTTGCCGCGTGATGTAGAGCCCCAGGCCCAGCCCGCCGTAGTGGCGGTCCGACACGGCGCGCTCGAACTTCTCGAAGATGCGGCGCTGCGCCTCGGTGGGGACCCCGATGCCCTCGTCGCGCACGGTCAGCAGGGCGGTGGACTCGGTGGTCTCGACGCACACCTTCACGGGCCGGCCCGCGCCGTACTTCACCGCGTTGGAGAGGAGGTTCGTCACCACCTGCTCCAGCCGGAGTCGATCCCACCAGCCCAGGGCATGGCCCTCCGCGCACAGCTCCAACGAGGAGCCCGTCTTGGCCGCCTCGTTCGCGAAGGTCGCAAGCACCTCGTGCACCACCGTCGCCAGGTCCACCTGCTCCAGGTTCAGTTCCAGGCGACCCAGGCTGATCCGCGACACATCCAGCAGGCCATTCACCAGGCTCGACAGCTTGCGGGCCTGACCCGCCACTGCGTCCAACACCTCCGCCACCTGACGGGCGGGCAGCGCCCCAGTGGGCTCGGCCGCGATGCGACGCTGCAGCGCCTGCACCTTGAGCTGGATGGGCGTCAGGGGTGTCCTGAGCTCATGGCTGGCCACGGACAGGAACTCGTCGCGCAGCTGCACCGCTTGCTGCGAGGCCGCATACAGCCGCGCGTTGTCCACCGCGAGCGCGGCGCGCCGGGCCAGGTCCTCGGCCGTCTGGAGATCCGACTCGGTATAGCGACGCCCTGACTCCGCGTAGACGAGCGTGAGCGCGCCCAGCACCTTGCCGCGCGCCACCAGCGGCACGACCAGGTACGACCTCAGCCCGAGCTTCTCGATGAAGTGTCGCTGCGCGGGCTCGGTCGTGGCGTCCATCTCCAGGCGCGTGATGTCCGCCACCCAGTCGGAGCGGCCCGTGCGCAGCACCTGCGGGATTCCTCGCGCGGCCTGGGGATTCAGGGGGTAGCGACGCGTGAGTTCCCAGGCCGCGCGTGTGCGCTGGGGGTCCACGTGCGCGAGCGCGAGCCGACGGATGTCGCCTCCCTCATCCAGCACATCCACGGCACAGGCGTCCGCGAGCGTGGGCACGGCGAGCTGCACGAGCTGGTCGAGCGTCACCTCGGGGTTGAAGGACTGGCCGAGCACCGCGCTGGCCTCGGCCAGGAAGCGGCTGCGATCCTTGCTGCGCTTGGTGGCGTCGATGTCCGTCGAGGTGCCGAACCACTTGGCGGGGCGCCCCAGCTCGTCGGGCATGTGCGTGGCACGGGTGAGGAACCACCGATAGTCCCCGTTCTTGTCCACGATGCGGAACTCGGTCTCGTACTGGTCGCCGGTCTCCACGGAGTGTTGCCACGCGGCGACCGCGCCCGGGACGTCGTCCGGGTGGAGGACGGTCACCCAGGCCGTCCCCATCGCGGCCTCCACGCTGCCCCCGCTGTACGTCGCGAAGACTTGATTGATGTAGTCGATGTGCCCGTCCGCGCGCGCGGTCCAGACAATCTGGGGCATGGCATCCGCGAGCATGCGGTACTCCTGCTCGCGCTTCTCCAGCGCGCGCTCCACCACCTTCAGCGGAGAGATGTCCTGGAAGGTCACCACGCACGTCGAGGGCAGGGCGCCCACCGCGGGGACCCGCGCCGAGTCCACCAGGATGGAGGTGCGGCCTCGCGGCGTGGACAGCTCCAGCTGCTCCTGGCTCACCTGCTCGCCTCGGGCCGCGCGCATGGAGGGCATGTCATCCACGGGTACGGGGTCGCCTCGCGTGTCCGTGACGTAGAACGTTCGTGAGTGCTCCTCGCGCGACGAGGACTTCGGGAAGCGTCCGCCCCAGAGTTGATCCGCCGCCGCGTTGGCGAACGTCATGCGCGCGGTGCCCGGCTCCACGAGGATGAGCGGCACGGGGAGTCGATCCAGGATGGACTCCAGCCACTGCTGTTGATCCGCGAGCGAGGCATTCAGCTGCTCGACATGCTGCCGCGCCAGGGTCTGCTCGGTGACGTCCAAGGCGATGGCGCCCACCGCGACGACGGCGCCGTCGGCTCCCTTCACCGGGTAGTAGTTGAAGAGGAAGTCGCGCGTGGGGCCGCGGCCTCCGGGCGCGGGCAGCGAGGTGGCCATCCCGAGCAGTGGGGCCCCTGTCGTCCAGACGCGCTCGACTCGCTCCCTCAGCAGGGGCGCGAACGTGGGTGTCACCTCCCAGGCACTGAGGGAGCGCGCGGCCTCGGGGTCCACCCCATGCGCGCACGCGAGCAGCGCGTTGAGGTGCAGGTAGCGGAGCTGGCGATCAAACAGGGCCATGCCCAGAGGCACGGTCTCGGTGAGCTCATCCAGGTCCTGGGCAGGACATCCGGGACCCTCGGGCGCGGGCGCGGCTCTCTCCCGCTGCAGGACCGCGGCCTCGCGCCGCGCCACGGCCACCCGCCGCTGATGCAATGCGGTGAAGACCTGCACCCGAGCGCGCAGCAGCTCCGGGGCCATGGGCTCGACGAGGTAGTCGACCGCGCCCGCCGCATACCCCTCGGCCATCCGGCTCGCGTCTTGGGGCGAGGTGGCGTGCAGGAGAATGGAGGTCTCTGCGCCCCGCGGGTGACGCTGCAGGCGGGCCAGGGCCTCTCGCTCGCCCGTGCCGGGAAGGTCCACGGACAGGAGGATGGCCGAGAACGTCGTGTGCTCGAGCGCATCGAGGGCGGCATCCAGCGAGCGGACCTTCACCATCGGCCGCCCAAGCGGTGCCAGGACATCTTCCAGGGCCCGCGAGCGGGCGATGCAGTCATCCACCAGGAGGAGGGGCACGAGCGGAGCAGGGCAGGGGACAGACGAACCGTTCAGGGGGCCATGGAAGATCTATCCCACGGGCGTAGGAGTGATCCGAGGACGCGCGGCCGTCCTGTTGCCCGGCCAACGCGAAGCACGGTGCTGCTCCTCGAAACATCCCACTCGCCCCCCTCGCTTCCCTGCGGTGGGCACCGGGTGCCATCCGACTCCGCGAGGTGGGAGCGGGGACCCGGCGACCACTCGGCCCTTCCTCCGCTACCCCGTGCTGCGCACCCGCTGCGGCTCGCGGAACTGCCGCTGGTACAGGTCCGCGTACAGCCCGCCGCGGCGGATCAGCTCGTCATGCGTGCCCTGTTCCGCGACCCGACCCGCGTCGATGACGAGGATGAGGTCCGCGGTCCGGATGGTGCTCAAGCGGTGCGCGATGACGATGCTCGTGCGTCCGGCCAGCAGCGTGGCCAGGGCCTGCTGGATGAGCGCCTCGGTGCGGGTGTCGATGTTCGCGGTGGCCTCGTCCAGGATGAGCACCCGCGGATCCGTGATGACGGCGCGCGCAAACGCGAGGAGCTGCCGCTGGCCCTGACTCAGCGAGGCGCCTCCCTCCCCGAGCATGCTGTCGTAGCCCTTGGGCAGCGCCGCGATGAAGTCGTGCGCGTACACGGCGCGCGCAGCCGCTTCAATCTCCTCACGCGTCGCGTCCGGCTTCCCGTAGCCGATGTTGTCCGCGATGGTCCCCGAGAAGAGCACGGGCTCCTGAAGCACCATCGCGAGCTGCTGGCGAAGGCTCGCGCGCGTCACCTGGCGCACATCGTGGCCATCCAAGCGGACCACGCCGGAGGTGACGTCATAGAAGCGGGGGATGAGGCTCGCGACCGTCGTCTTGCCCGCCCCCGTCTTTCCGACGATGGCCACGGTCTGTCCGCGGCGGACCTGGAAGCTCACGTCGCGCAGCACCGGGTTCGCCGCGTCGTAGTGGAAGGACACCCGGTCGAACTCCAGGTTCCCCTCGACGCGCTGCAGGACGCGCGCCCCGGGGACGTCCGCGGGCTCGCGAGGCTCGTCGAAGATGGCGAACACCCGCTCGGCGCCCGCGAGCGCGGACTGCATCAGCGTGTAGACCGAGGCTGCGAGCTGCACGGGCCGGAAGAACTGCTGCACGTAGAGCAGGAACGCGGCGAGCATTCCCACGCTGAGGCGCCCCGCGAGCACGAGCGAGCCGCCATACCCGATCACCAACGCGGTGGAGAGCGCGGACAGCACGTCGATGGCGGGAGAGAACGCGGAGGTGACTCCCACCGCGGCCACGTTCGCGTCCCGGTTCGCGGCGTTGCGCTGACGGAAGCGCTCGATGTTCATCGCCGTCCGGTTGAAGGCCTGGGCCTGCCGCACGCCGACGATCTCCTCCTGGAGTTCGGCCGTCACATCGCCCACCGTCTCGCGGGTCTTGCGATACGCGCGCCGGGCCCGCGCCGCGAAGAGCCAGGTCGTGGCCAGCATCACGGGGATGATGGTGAAGCACGCGAGCGCCAAGGGCGCGTTGAGCAGCAGCATGGTCACGAGGATGCCCACCAGCCCGATGAGCGACCCCAGCAACTGCGTCAGCCCCTGCGAGAAGAACTGGTTGAGCGTCTCCACGTCGCTGGCGACTCGACTCATCAGGTCGCCCAGGGGGCGCTTGTCGAAGTAGGCGAGCGGGAGCGATTGGAGCTGGGTGAAGAGTCGCACGCGCAGCGCCGCGAGCACGCGCTGGCCCATCGCGCCCACGCGGCGGGTCTGCGCCCGCTGGGCGAAGGCCCCGACCACATAGACGACGAGCAGCGCGCCCATGGTGCCCGCGAGCCCCACGAGGTCTCGGTTGCCGATGTCCCGGTCGATGGCGCGGCTGACCAGGTAGGGCGCGAGGGCCTGGGCTCCGGCTCCCACCGCGATGAACACCATGGCCACGGTCAGCATGCCGCGGTACGGCCGCAGCTCCGTCAGGAGTCGCCGCGCGACCGCCCCGCGTTGGGCGGCGTGCTGGACCTCCATCTCCGCCATGGACTCGATGCTTCCCGGGCGCCTCATGACGCGGCCTCCATGGCTGCGGCTGGCTGCAGCTGCGAGCCGAGAATCTCGTTGTACAGCTCACTGGTCGCGATGAGCTCCTCGTGCTTGCCGCTCGCCGCCACGCGCCCTTCGTCGAGCACGATGATGAGGTCCGCGTCGCGCACGGTGCTGATCCGCTGCGCGATGACGAGCGAGGTGCAGCCCGCCTTGCGCATCAACCGGTCCAGCGCGCCCTGGATGGCAGCCTCCGTCTCCGCATCCACCGCGGAGGTGCTGTCGTCGAGGATGAGCAGGCGAGGCTCGGTGAGCAGCGCCCGCGCGATGGCGAGCCGCTGGCGTTGTCCTCCCGACAATCCCACGCCGCGCTCGCCCACCACCGTGTCATAGCCGCCCGGCAGGGCTTCGATGAACTCCGCCGCCTGGGCTGCTTGCGCCGCCGCACGGACCTGCTCCTGGCTCGCGTCGGGCCGGCCGTAGGCGATGTTGTCGCGCACGGTGCCCGAGAAGAGCAGGGCGTCCTGGAGCACCACGCCAATCTGCCCGCGCAGGCTGGCGAGCGTGACGTCGCGCACGTCGTGGCCGTCCACGAGCACGCTGCCGCCCGTCACGTCGTAGAACCGGGGCACCAGGTTGATGATGGTGCTCTTGCCCGCGCCCGTGGTGCCGAGGATGGCCACCAACTGCCCGGGCTCCGCGACGAAGCTCACGCCGCGGAGGATCTCCCGCTCGCTGCCGGCATAGCGGAAGTGGACGTCGCGCAGCTCCAGCCGCCCCTCCAGCGGAGGCAGCGTGCGCGCCCCCGGCGCGTCCGCCACCTCCACGGCCGTGTCGAGCAGCTCGAAGACGCGGACCGCCGAGGCGCCCGCGCGCGCCAGGTGCGCCGCGAGGAAGCCCAGGGTCATGATGGGCATCAGCAGGAAGCCCAGGTAGCTGTTGAAGGCGATGAGCTCGCCCAGCGTGAGCCGGTCCTTGAAGATCAACACCCCGCCCAGGCCCACGACCACCAGCGTGCCCAGGTTCGCGAAGAGGCCCACGAAGGGGAAGTTGGTCGACATCGCATCGATGGCCTGGAGGCTCTGCCCGAGCAGCTCGTCATTGAGGGCCGAGTAGCGGGCGGTCTCTCGTGCCTCGCCGGAGAAGGCGCGCACCACGCGCAGCCCGCGCAGATCCTCCTGGAGCACCGTGCTGAGCTTGCTCAGGAGAATCATCCCCTTGCCAAACAGCGGGCCCACCTTCGCGACGAAGCTCTTGAGCACCCACATGATGGGCGCGATGGCGCCCAGTGCGCCGATCGCCAGGATGGGATTGAGCGCGAGCAGCAGCACTGCGCAGCCCACCAACATCGCCGCGGAGGCCACGACCTGCACCACGCCCGAGCCCACGAACGTGCGCACCTGCTCCACGTCGTTGGTGAGCCGGGTGAGGAGCTGCCCCGTCTGCGCCTGGTCGTAGTAGCTGAAGCTCAGGCGCTGGATGCGGGCGAACAGCGCGTCCCGGAGGTCGAACGCGACGCCCTGCGAGGCCCGCTCCGCGAGGTACCCCTGGAAGAAGGTGAACAGGCCGCGGGCCGCGGCCAGCGCCACCATGCCCGCCACGGCGAACACCAGGACCCGGTGCTCGCCCTTGGCGAGTCCGCCGTCAATGGCGCGCCGCACCAACTGGGGCGCGGCGAGGTTCGCCGCGGAGAGAAGGAGGATGGAGAGGAGGGCCCCTCCTGTATCCCACCGATAGCCGCGGAGGTAGCCGAGGGCCCGCCACACGGCTTTGACACCTGCCTTGGACTGCGCGGGCCGTTGCCTGTCTGTCATGAGATTGAACTAGCGTTGCGATGCTCGCTTCGCAGCGCCCGTTCCAGGAAATGCCTGGAGCTGGCCCATGGCGAGCTTGCCGAACCACGTGGAGAGCCGCACCGAACGCGCGTCGACGAAGCGTGCGAAGGGAATCGCGACGAGCAGGGTGCCTGCGATGACGGAGAGGGACGCCGCGCTCGCCCGTGTCAGATAGGACAGGTGCGTGGGCAATCCCATGTAGACGAACACGCCCAGCGACGACAGCACCGCGCTGTGCAGGAGATAGATGGCGAAGGACTTGTCCCCCAGCCACACGAGCGGACGCAGCGAGAGGAACCGCGAGACGGCGTTCTCCCGCACGATTCCCCAGACGAGCAGCACCGCACCCAGCGCGGGGAAAAACAGCGGCCACTCCGCGGTCTTGCCTCGGGCCTGGAGCCAGTTGGCCAGTGTGACGAGGTGAGTGTACGAGGCGCTGTTCCAGTGGTAGCCGCCCAGGTAGAGGCCCGCGAGCACCGCGACCGCCAGCAGTACAGGCCGACGGCCGATGTCGGGCCAGCGGTGCATGTATGCCCCCACGAAGAACATCGCAACACAGAGGCCGTTCACCGGGAACTGCTTGATGAGGATCAGCGAGGTGGCCGCGGCCAACCACCCGCTGCCACGGAAGCGGCCGAAGAGGGCTAGGAAGGCGAAGAGTGCGATGGACCCGATGAACTCCGCCTGAATAGTCCACAGCACGTAGTTGTACTGGGCTTCGCCGAGGATGAGCGCCCGGTAGAGGCCCTCCTTCGTCGCGGCGAGCAATGACGCCTCATGCTGATAGGCCCCAGCCAGGAACGGGCCCAGGTCGCTCTTTCCCGCCGGGAACAGGCCCGCCTTGAGCAGGACATAGCCGAACAGGACGGAGCCGAGCACCGGTGGCGCCAGTCGCAGGTAGCGCTTCACCGCCGCCTCTTGCAGGGGCTCGACCTCGCCTTGCGCGAAGAACTTTCGCGTCAACACGTAACCGCTCATCACGAAGAACACGCAGACGGAAAACGTGCCGTTGTAGAGCGCGCAGAAGGGGCTGTTGAGGATGACGGGCTCCCACGGCGCCTGGAGCTGCGTGGCGGCACCCTCGTGCAGGAACGGATAGAAGCCGAAGACGCAGTGCGAGAGGATGACCGTGAAGGCCGCCAGCCCACGCAATCCCTCGAGGGAGAGGGTCTTTCCCGAGCCGCGCGCCGCATCGTGGGGGAGCGGAAGTGCGGACGGCTCGGGAGCCGTGGCGATGGGTGCGGAGGGCTGCGTGAGTGACATGTGGCGCGGACCTTACCGGAGCCGGAGCGGTGCGCGCGCGTCTTCTCTGCGGAGACTCAGCGCTGCATGGCGCGCAGCAGCTTCTGCGCATCCTCGGCGCTGACCTTGCCGTCCTGCACGAGCTGCAACACGCGGCGCAACTCCTCGTCCGGGATGCCAGCCGTCCCGGGCTCGGCGTCGCGGGGCTGTGCGTCGGGCTCGCCACCCCAGTGCCCAGCGCGCTCCCAGGCTCGGGCCCAGCGATGCGCATGGCGGTCCGCGCGGCGGTGCCAGCGCTCGGCCTGTCGCTGCCAGCGCTCGGTGTCACGGCGCCACGGGTCGTGGGCGTCGCACTCGTGGTCCTGCTCGCCACCTTCGGCCCCCCGCACCCGGACCGAGCCCAGCTCGGTCATCAGTCGCAGCGTGGCCGCGGCACCGGGGTGGGGCGGATAGCGGTTGCGCACCGACCCCAGCGTGGTGCTCGCCTCCACGCGGACGTCCAGGTTCGGCGCCAGTCGAACCTCCAGCGCGCCCAGCTGTGAGCTGATGAGGTGCTCGCCCGGCGTGAGGCTGAGGATGTCCAGCTTCACGGTGCCCGCGCCCGTGTGCGCTTGGATCGCGCCCGCGAGTCGCTCTCCGAAGATGGCGCCGGCTCGCGTGCGCAGGGCCAATCGCCCTTCCACGCCGCGCAAGCTGACTGCGCCCGCGTTGGTGGCCACGTCCAGGTCGCAGCCCTGGAGCCCGGCGATGCGAATCGCACCCGCGTCGAGCTTGAACTTGCCGCGCACGTTGTTGGGCAGGAAGAGCTGCACGTGAGGGGAGGCGCGCAGGAAGAAGGAGAAGAAGCCCGAGGGCTCGCGCGCCTCGAACACCACCTTCGTCACCTTGCCGAGCTCACGCACCGAGGCATCCACGCCTCCGTGCACGAGCATATAGGGCGTGGCGCTCTCGGCGAGGGGCGCGACGGTGAGGACCGCGGCGTCCGCCTCGATCTCCAGCATCGCGTCCGTTCCCCACGGCAGCTCGTGGCGCGTGGGGCCCTCATGAGATAACGGCTTCGTTCCGGCTTCCATCATGGGCATCACTCCTGGGATCTCTTCAGTCGACGTGCGGCCTCGTCTGCGTCGATGAGCCCGGCCGCGAGGTCATCGAGAATCTGGGCCCGGCGCTGGGTGCCACGCGCGGACTGGAGCGGGGGCGACGGAGGCGGCGGGGGAGCGGGCGGGAGCGGTCCGGCGCCACCGAGCGCCGCCACCAACTCGTCCAGCCGCGCCACCACCGTGGGGTACGAGACGCCCAGCACCTGCTCCACGTCTTTGATCTTCCCGCGGCAGCTCAGGAACACCCGGGCGAACGCGAGCTGCTCGGGCGCCAGCTGCTGCACCCAGCCCGTGGAGAACCGACCCTCCACGGCGGTGTCGCAGGCGCCACAGCGGACGCGCTCAATGTGGGTGCGATCACCACAGATGGGGCACCGGGTCGGCATCGGATGAATTGATGTCTTGATGGTCATTGGCTCGCGAAAATCAATTTCGACATTGAGAATATTGATTCCGGGCGACTTTGCAAGCGAACCGCCCGGACTTTCAGAGTCCGCCGCGGCACTGAAGCGTCCAGGAATGCTTGATTTACTCTGATTTCTTGGAGGTCAGTGTTGACCGGCTTGAGATAGGGCGGCTAATTCCTCCGGGCCCGCGCATGAGCGCGAGCGAAGTCCTTGCCCCGAGAGGACCCTCATGATCCGGAGCCTGACCCAGGCGGTGCTGGCCGCCTCGCTGCTCGCAGTGGCGTGTGGACCGCAGTCCGATTCACCTGAACCGACGTCGAACGCGGAAGAGGTAGGGCACGTGGCCCAGCTCCTGCGCAGGCCGCAGGCGCGTCCTGGCGAGTACATCGTGGTGCTGCGCGATGGCGCCCCGGATGTCCGCCTGCGTGGCGCCGCGGACGTCGGTCAGGAGCTGACCGCGCGGCATGGCGGCAAGGTGCTGCGCACGTATCAGCACGCGCTGCAGGGCTTCCTCGCGAACATGAGCGAGGCCCAGGTCCAGGCGCTGCTCGCGGATCCGCGCGTGGCCTATGTGCAGGAGAACGGCCGGCTGCACGTGGTGGGGACCCAGACGGGCGCCACCTGGGGCATCGACCGGATTGATCAGCGCAACCTCCCGCGCGACAGCTCGTACACGTACAACGTCGATGGCACCGGCGTGCACGCGTACATCATCGACACCGGCATGCGGCTGAACCACACGGAGTTCACCGGTCGCGTCGGCGAGGGGCATGACTCCATCGACAACGACGCGGACCCGAGCGACTGCCATGGCCACGGCACGCACGTGGCGGGCACGGTGGGCGGCACCACGTGGGGCGTGGCGAAGAAGGTGACGCTGCATGCGGTGCGCGTCCTGGACTGCACGGGCTACGGCGACGACGCGCAGGTCGTCGACGGCATGGACTGGGTGACGGCCCATCACATCAAGCCCGCGGTCGCCAACATGAGCCTCGGAGGAGATCCCTCGCAGGCGGTGGATGACGCCACGGAGCGGATGATCGCCGCGGGGGTCGCCACGGCGGTTGCCGCGGGAAACGACTCGGCCAATGCGTGCAGCTACTCGCCGTCGCGCACGCCCAACGCCATCACCGTGGGCTCCACCACGAGCAGCGACGCGCGCTCCTCGTTCTCCAACTATGGGACGTGCGTGGACATCTTCGCGCCGGGCTCCAGCATCACCTCGGCCTCGTACTCCAGCACCACCGGCAGCACGTCCATGAGCGGGACGTCCATGGCGTCTCCTCACGTGGCGGGCGCCGCGGCCCTGTACCTGAGCGCCAACCCCGGAGCGACACCGGCGCAGGTGCGCGACGCGCTCGTCGCCAACGCCACCTCCGGCAAGGTGACGAGCCCCGGCACCGGCTCGCCCAACCTGCTGCTCTACACGCTCTTCATCACCGGCGGCCCGGCCGACACCACCGCGCCCACCACCTCCCTCACCGCTCCCTCGGGCGGTGCCGTTCTCAGCGGCACCTCGACCGTGAGCGCCACGGCGTCCGACAACGTGGGCGTCTCGCGCGTGGAGTTCTACGCGGGCACCACCTTGCTGGGCACCGACGCCACCGCGCCGTACGCGCTCGACTGGAACACCGCCTCCGTGGCCAACGGCGCCTACGTCCTCACCGCGAAGGCGTATGACGCCGCGGGCAACGTGGGCACGTCCTCCAGCGTGTCCGTGACGGTGGACAACGTGGTGGGCAGCTGCGCCATCTCTGAGCAACTGCTGGCCAACCCGGGCTTCGAGAGCGGCAACACCGGGTGGAGCCTGAGCACGGATGTCATTGATGGCACCACGTCTGGCAGCGCCCCGCGCACGGGCACGTACAAGGGCTGGCTCAACGGGTACGGCTCCAGCCACACGGACTACCTCTATCAGCAGGTCACGATTCCCTCGACGGCGTGCTCAGCCTCGCTGAGTGTCTGGGTGAAGATCACCACCTCGGAGACCACGACGACGACGGTCTACGACACGCTGGCCATCCAGGTGCAGAACAGCGCGGGCACGGTGCTGGGCACGCTGGCCACGTACAGCAACCTGGACAAGGGGACAGCGTACGTCCAGCGCACGTTCGACCTGAGCGCCTACAAGGGGCAGACCGTTCGCATCTACGTCAAGGGCACGGAGGACGCGGCGGACGCCACCAGCTTCTTCCTGGATGACACCGCGGTGAACGTCACGCGCTGAGCCGTCTCGAGGGGGCACGGCGGAGGAGTCCTCGCCGCCGTGCTCCATCCCCGGAACGGCTCAGGTGCGCCTCATCGTCGTCGAGTGGATGGCTCTCAAGACGAGCAACAAGGCCACCGCTCCGATGAAGGCCACGAAGATGGTCCCCGCCAGTCCGCCGAACGGGGCCCCGGCGTGGAGGGCTCGGAAGATGAATCCGCCGAGGAACGAGCCCACGATTCCCACGACGATGTCTCCGACGAGGCCGTAGCCACCGCCAACGACGGCGGAGGCCAGCCACCCGGCGACGAGTCCAATCACTGCCCACAGCAGCAGTGTCTCCAGTGACATGCCACTCCTCCTCTCGGACCTCAGGCCCGAAGATGAGGATGTGCATGTCGCAGGGCGGATGCACGGTCGGCCACTCCCAGGGCGAAGGGGCGGGCCTCGCATTGTCGAGGCCGCCGCGTGCGCTCAGGTTTCCCCATGTCTGGATTCAGCGGGATGGAGGAGCCCATGCATCGTCCTCGGGTCGCGTTCCTGTTCGACCTCGATGGGACGCTCGTCGACAGCGTCTATCAACACGTCCTCGCCTGGCGCGAGGCGCTCGACGCCGAGGGCATTCCCCTGTCCGTGTGGCGCATCCACCGGCGCATCGGCATGAGCGGGGGCTTGTTCACCAACATGCTGCTGCGCGAGACGGGCCTCACCCTGACGCCGGAACGCATCGAGCGGCTGGCTCGGGGCCACGCGGTCGCCTACCGCCGCTGGATGAAGGATGTGCGCCCCTTGCCGGGCGCGCGCGAGCTGCTCGCCGCGCTGACGGAGGCGGGAGTCCCCTGGGCCATCGCGACCAGCGGCCGCATGGAGAGCGCCAGTCCCATCATCGACCTGCTCCAGGTGGACCGCGCCCGGGTGCCCATCGTCACGAGGGATCAGGTGAAGTACGCCAAGCCGGATCCGGACCTGTTCCTGGAGGCCGCGGAACGGCTGGGCGTCGCCATCGAGACGAGCACCGTGGTGGGGGACAGCGTCTGGGACATGCTCGCCGCCCAGCGGGCCCGAGGCCTGGGGATCGGGCTGCTGTCGGGCGGCTATGGCCCCGACGAGCTGGAGCGCGCCGGGGCCTATCGCGTGTTCGATGATCCCTCCGACCTCCTCGTCCACCTGGACGAAGTGGGCGGCCGGAGGTGAGGCTCAGCGCCCGGCGTCCACCCCGATGGCGGCGCGCGCCGACGTGAAGCCGTCCTTCGCCAGCAGCCCGCCCAGCTCACCGAGGATGCGCGCCACCATGCCCGGGCCCTCGTAGATGAAACCCGTGTACACCTGCACCAGCGTGGCGCCTGCGCGCAGCTTCTCGTAGACGTCCTGCGCGGTGAAGACGCCGCCCACGCCGATGATGGGCAGCGCGCCGCCGCTGCGTTGATACGCCCGCCGGATGACGGCGTTCGACAGCTCGCGCACGGGGGCGCCGGAGAGGCCGCCCGCTTCCTTCGTCAGGGGATGCTCGATGGGGCGGGTGATGGTGGTGTTGGTGGCGATGAGGCCCGCGAGCCGGCACGCACGCGCCACGTCCACCACTTCGTCCACCGCCTCGGGCGTCAGGTCCGGGGCAATCTTGAGGAACAGCGGCTTGCCCGGGGCGACCGCCTGAAGGCGCTCCTGCACCGCGCGCAAGAGGGCGGAGAGCTGCTCGGGCTCCTGGAGCTTGCGCAGGCCCGGCGTGTTGGGCGAGGACGCGTTGACGACGACGTAGTCCCCCCATGCGCCGAGCTGATCCACGCACGCGACGTAGTCCTCCACGGCGCGCTCCAGGGGCGTGTCCTTGTTCTTGCCGATGTTCACGCCCAGCGGCGCGGGCTTCCACGTCCGGGCGCGGAGGCGCTCGGCCGCGGCCGTGGCGCCGTGGTTGTTGAAGCCCATCCGGTTGATGACGGCCCGGTGCTCGGGCAGGCGGAAGAGGCGAGGCTTCGGATTGCCCGGCTGGGGGCGCGGCGTGAGCGTGCCGATCTCCACCGCGGAGAAGCCGCAGGCGAACAACCCATCCACCGCCTCGGCTTCCTTGTCGAGCCCCGCCGCCAGCGCCACCGGATGCGCGAAGGTGAGCCCGGCCAGCTCCACCGACAGGTCTCCCGTGGCATGCGCCAGGTTGCGCGCGCGCATGGACTCGCAGCGCGCGCGGGAACGTCCGAGGAAGCGCAGGCCCGCGATGCCCAGGCGGTGTGCCCGCTCGGCGTCGAGGCGGAAGAGGAATGCGCGCGCGAGTCCGTACATGCGCGTCAGCTCGGGATGAAGGACGCCTGACGCGCCCACGCGAGCGTCTGGTCCACCTGCTCCGAGGTGAGCAGGCCATTGGACTCGATGAGCTCAATCTCCCGCCGCATGTCCGTCTCGAGCAGGTACGGGCCATCCGTGTTGATGGTGAACTTCACCTTGCGGTCCCAGAAGGTCCGCATGATGTGCTTCAGCTCGTCCAGACCCTCCACCGCCTTGGTGTGCAGGTTGGAGGTGGGGCACAGCTCCAGCGTGATGTCGTTCTCGCGCAGGAGCTTCATGGCGGCCTCGTCATACGCGGCGCGGATGCCATGCCCGATGCGGTGCGGCTTGAGCTTGTCCACCACGGACATGACGCCCTCGGCGCCCGTGCCGGCCGTCTCGCCCGTGTGCACCGTGCACTTGAGCCCCGCCTTGCGCGCGCGGGCGAACAGCTCCTCGTACTGCGCCACCACCTGGGGACGCAGCTCCATGGCGTCCTTCTCCGTGCCGGCCAGGTCGATGCCGTAGACACCGCGCGTGCGGTACTTGATGGCCTTGTCCACGATGATGCTGTTCATCTTGTGGTCGAACTCGCGGGCCAGGCAGAAGATGAGCCCCACCTTCACGCCGTACTCCAGCACTGCCCGATCCATGCCTCGGAGCGCGGCGTGGATGATGTGGTCCAGGTCGAGTTCGGAGTTGAGGTTGCGCTTCATCGGGTTGAAGCGCAGCTCGATCTGCGTCACGCGGCTGCCGCGGTACTCCTTGCCAATCACCTCGTAGACCGAGCGCTCGATGGCGCTCGGCGAGGACTGAATCTTCTCCGTCCACGTGTGGAGAATCTTCAGGTAGTCATCCAGGCTGCCCACCTTGCCGGGCCGCGAGGTGATGAGCTCCACGAAGTCGAAGTAGTTCTTGACGGGGAGCTTGAAGCCCTGCTGGTGGGCGATGGACCAGAGGATGTGGGGCGCCACGGCGCCGCCCACATGAATGTGCAAATCGATGAGGTCGCGAACCATGGCGGCATGTATGCACAGTGCCGGCCGGGCGTAAAGCTAACGGCGCAGCAACACGTACACCGCTCCCTGGCCCCCGTCCTGAGGGCGTGCGGTGGCGAACGCGAGCACCATGCGGCCCACGCGCTTCTGCGAGAGCCATGACTTGAGGCCCTCCTTCAACACGGGAACCTCATTCTCCGAGTGCAGCCCCCGCCCATGGACGATGAGCACGCAGCGCTTGTTGGCGCGGCGACTGTCCGAAAGGAAGCGCTCCACCGCGTCACGCGCCGCGGTCTGCGTCAGGCCATGCAAGTCCAAGCGGCCCTGCACGGAGAAGTCTCCGCGGCGCAGCGCGCGCATCAGGTTGCGATCCAAGCCCGGCGACGCGCCCTCGATGAAGTCGTTCGAGTCCGCGATGTCGAACGTGCCTTCGCCCGCCACCATCTCGGAGAGCTGCGCGAGCGCCTCGGCGTTCTCGTCGATGATCTCCGGCAGGCGCGGGTTGGGCACCGGCGCCTCGCCGCGGTTGGAGATCTGCTGCACCCCATCCATGGCGGAGAAGAAGAGGGAGACGTCGTCGTCCTCCGGCCGAGGCTTCGCGGCCTTGGGCGCCTTGGGCGGTGCCTTGCGCTTCGCGGCCTCCTCGGCGGCCTGCTTCTGCTGGGCCTGCTTCGCCTCATCCTGAATGGACTTGATGGCGGACTTGAAGGGGTTGTTCTGAAAACCCGCTTCCTTCTTGGGCGGCGGACCGCCTCGCTGCTTGCTCATGGTCGTTCCCGGGTTCTATCGCGAGGCTACAGTCCGCGCAGCTTGCGGATTTCCTCATAGGCGTCGCGGATCTCCTGGAAGCGGTGGGCGGCCTGCTCGGCGGCCTGGGCGCCCTGGTGCGCGACCTTGTCCGGATGATGCGCGGCCGCGAGCCGGCGGAAGGTGCTCTTCACCTGGGAGTCGGTGGCTTCGGGCGTGAGGCCCAGCAGGGCGAAGTGCTCCAGGCCGTTGCCCAGATGCTGCGTGGCCAGCTCCTGGGCCGTGTCCTCGGGGATGTCCAGTCCTTCGGCCACGCGGCGCAGGGACTCTCGCTCCGAGCGCTGCAGCGGGCCATCCGCGAGCGCCAGGTCATAGAGCGCATCGAGCAGCGCGTAGCGCTCGTCGTCGGACAGGTCCGCGCGGCACGCCTCGAGCGAGGCCTGGAGGTTCAGCGAGGCGGGGCGGCTGAGGAGGGCCTTGAGCTGGCGGCGGACGACCTCCATGTCCCGGGCATCCGCCTGCACGGTGGTCTCGAAGTGGCGGCGCACCTCGCGCACCTCCTCGCGGCGGACATCGCCATCCGCGCGGGCCACCTCGACGAAGAGGGCGCAGCGATGGCGGATCCACTCCGCGCGGGTGTCGTCCTCGCGCGTGTCCTCCCGCATCACGGCGTCTGAATCCACCACGGGGGGCGCGGGGAACTCTTCGAACAGCTCGGGGAGGTCGGGCGGGGGCGCGTGCTGCTCGTCATAGACGTGGCCCGCGGCGAAGCCCCCGAGGATGCCGAGCACGATGGCCCACGGTCCGCCGACGAGCAGTCCGCCCACCAGGCCCACCATGACTCCCAGCACTTTTCCTGCGCCCATGCGCGCGCGTCCCTCCCGGCGTGCCTCGGCAGTTTCGCCGTGGTTTCGCCGCAGTTTCTCATAGAGTCCGCCGAGCCATGGCCCAGTTGATTGACGGAAGTGCGATCGCGGCGAAGGTGCGAGCGGAGGTGCGAGCCCGTGTCGACGCGCTCCGCGAGACGAAGGGGTTTGTTCCAGGGCTCGCGGTGGTGCGCGTGGGGGAGGACCCCGCGTCGCGCATCTACGTGAATGGCAAGAAGAAGGCCGCCGCCGAGGTGGGCTTCCAGTCCTGGGAGCTGCACCCGGACGCGGACATCACCCAGGACGCGCTGCTCGCGCTCGTGCGGCAGCTCAACGAGGACCCTCGGGTGCACGGCATCCTCGTGCAGTTGCCACTCCCCAAGCACCTGGATGCGGACGCCATCCTGGCCGCCGTGGCGCCGGAGAAGGATGTGGATGGCTTCCATCCGCTCAACGCGGGGAACCTGATGCTGGGCCGCCCCGGCACGCGCGCGTGCACGCCGCTGGGCGTGATGCGTTTGCTGGAGGAGGTTGGCTGCAATCCCGCCGGCAAGAAGGCGGTGGTGGTGGGCCGCAGCAACATCGTGGGCAAGCCGCAGGCGCTCCTGTTGCTCCAGCGCGACGCCACCGTGACGCTCTGCCACAGCAAGAGCGACCTTGTCCGCGAGGTGCCCCAGGCGGACATCCTCGTCGTCGCGGTGGGCGTGCCCGAGCTGATCCGCGGCGAGTGGATCAAACCCGGCGCCGTGGTCATCGACGTGGGCATGAACCGGCGCGCCGATGGGAAGCTCGTGGGCGATGTGGCGTTCGCCAGCGCTTCGGAGCGCGCCAGCTTCATCACCCCGGTGCCCGGTGGCGTGGGGCCGATGACCATCGCCATGCTGATGCGCAACACGCTCGACGCCGCCCTGCGCTCGGGGAAGTGAGGGCGGCGCCGGGGCGGAACGTCAGTCCATCGGACAGACGATGGCGCCGCCGTGGCCCGAACAGACGTCGCGGTTGATGCACCAGCCATCCGGCGTGTTCCACGCGTACATGATGATGCCGTCGCCGCATCGCAAGTACTGCGAACTCACGATGCAATCCGTGGCGGGATCGCAGTCCGGGTAGGCCTGCGCGGAGACGGGCCGCTCGTCGCGGGGGGCGCTCTCTTCATCCAGGGGAGCACCACAGGCAGCAAGCGCGAAGGCGGAGAACATCACGACGAACGTCTTCCTGCGGAGGACCTTCTTCATGGGCATGGCTCCTGGTACGCACGCGGCGCAAGGAATGCGCTCGGGCATCGCGCATGATGCCGCCCCTCACTGGACGAGCGACAGCACGTAGCGCGTGCGCACCGGGGGGCAACCCACCGGTTTGGCCAGACACCTGAAGCGCGCCGCGCGTGGGCTCATGCGAGCCTGACGCGCCGCGGCCTCATTCCCACGACATCGAATAGTCGCAGTCGAGCAGTCCGGTCGCCTTGCCGTGCACCATGGGGCTCTGGGTGCCGATGGCCTCCAGCACCGCCTGGAGCACACCCTCGTGGTAGGTGTGCGGCATGAAGTCGCGCGCCACGCGCAGGCACCCGCTGGAGGGCCCGCTCCACGTGACGTGGCGCTCGCCATAGCTCACCACGGTGCGATAGCCAGACGGCAGGTTCGTCACCAGACGTCTCGGGTCCGACGCGGCGAGCATCAAGAAGCTGCGCCCCACCAGCGAGGACAGGAAGTCCGAGGTCGCCTGCGCCCCAATCGCTCGCATCGCGCGATCAAACCCGCCCTTGCGAGGCGCCAACATCGACGCGGCGCGGAACGACATGTGCAGGAATGCCGCCACGGGATACATGAGGAAGGGCACGAAGCGCCGCTCCCCCGTGCATGCGAGACATTCCTCCGCGGCCTCGATGCCCACCGAGTTGCGGATGACCTCGAGGACCCCGAGGAAGAACATGCCTCGGACCCGGTCCTCGGGTGTCGTCAACGCCCACCGCATCTGCAGTTCTTCGGCCGGCCCGCTGCTGACGGCTCTCCGGGCTGCATAGACTGTCATGAACCCATCCCCGAGATGAGGGCGGAGCGCTCACGTCACGACACATCGCCGTGGGGAGCGCCTCGCCGGGCCTCACGAACCAGACAGGGATAGTAGGGACGACCTTTTCGTGATGACTGTGATTCGTCTCGGACGGAGGTGCGTGAAGGCTGTCTTTGCCCAGACGTTCTCCGCCATCCGCCCGAGAGGCGCCCAGGACTCAGGGCGAGAACGCCTGACGCACACCCTCACGGCGCAGGGTGAACAGCATCCACACCGCCACCGGAGTGGCCGCGAAGCACACGGGGAAGGTGGGGAAGATGGCGGTGATGGCGCCCACGGTGGCCAGCCCGTACCCCTTCAGGCGCATGGCACTCAGCGCGCCCCAGATGGAGAGGGTGCCGCAGATGAGCCCCACCAACACCGTGAGCACGAAGTACCACGACAGCGTGAACATGGACGGGTCCGTGCCCTGC
The DNA here is from genome assembly GCA_016458225.1 of Myxococcaceae bacterium JPH2. Lineage (NCBI taxonomy): Bacteria > Pseudomonadati > Myxococcota > Myxococcia > Myxococcales > Myxococcaceae > Myxococcaceae bacterium JPH2. The sequence continues at coordinate 46,399 of JAEMGR010000020.1, forward strand.
TGCGCGAAGGGGGAGGGGATGTGCAGCGCGAACAACACCACCTGCAAGACATTGTAGAAGATGGACAGCGTCCCCACGCACATGAGGAAGAAGGCGGGCGGCCTCACCATGTTGAGGAACTTGGTGCGCGGATCGTCCGATTGAAGCTGCAGGCCCGGACCGCTCATGAGCGAGCCCTCAGCGCGCTCACGATCATCCGCGTCGCCGGTGACTTGTTGAGGGTGTAGAAGTGCAGCCCCGGCACCCCGCGCGACAGCAGCTCCATGCACTGCACCGTCGCGTGCGCCACGCCGAGCTGCACCAACGCGTCGGGTTGATCCTTCACGCGCTCCAGCTGCAGCGCCAGCCGCATGGGGACCGTCGCGCCGCACATCCGCGTGAAGCGCTGCACCTGCTCGTAGTTGGTGATGGGCATGATGCCGGGGACGATGGGGACGTTGATGCCCACGCGTCGCGCCCGCTCCACGAAGTCGAAATAGAACGCGTTGTCGAAGAAGAGCTGCGTCACCACGAAGTCCAAGCCCGCGTCGACCTTCGCCTTGAGGTGCTTCAGGTCCTCGTCGCGCGAGCTGGTCTCCGGGTGCCCCTCCGGATAGCACGCACCTCCCAGGCAGAAGTTGAAATCCTCTTCTTGGATGAATTGGACCAGCTCTTCGGCGTAGCGGAAGCCGCCCGCGGTGGGCTCGTACGCGGTCTGCCCTTGCGGCGGATCCCCGCGCAGCACCAACACGTTCTCCACCTTTGACGCGGCAAGCCGTCCGAGCAGATCACGCAGTTCGTCACGCGTGTGTCCCACGCAGGTCAGGTGGGCCATCGCCTCGATGCCGGTCTGTTGCTTGATGCGCGTGACGAGCTCCACCGTCCGGTCGCGCGTGCTGCCGCCCGCTCCATACGTCACCGAGACGAAGCCCGGCTCCAGCGGCGCCAGGTCCTCCAGCGTCCGCAGCAACGAGGCCACGCCCTCGTCTGTCTTCGGTGGGAAGAACTCGAACGAGAAGCACGGCTGGGACGGATTCAACCGATTACGAATCTTCATGTCAGGACCAGTGTAGACCGTCCCCGACGGCCTTGATTGGAGAAGGTGCGCGGCTATAGTCCGCGCGCCTTTCCACCCCCTTCAGGAGAAGAAGATGGCCCGGCGTACGCCCCTCAATGAGGCCCACCGCAAGCTGGGGGCCCGGATGGTCGACTTCGCGGGATGGGACATGCCGGTGCAGTACTCGTCGGTCATCGCGGAGCACGAGGCGGTGCGCACCGCCGTCGGCCTCTTCGACGTCTCGCACATGGGGGAGATCGAGTTCAACGGCCCCGGTGCCCTGCAGACCGTCAATCGACTCATCTCCAACGATCTCGCCCGCTGCGCGGACGGCCAGGCGGTCTACGCCGGCCTGCTCAACGACCAGGGCGGCTTCGTCGACGACATCGTCGTCTATCGCTTCAGCCCCGAGCGCATCCTCATCTGCGTCAACGCGAGCAACCGCGACAAGGACTTCGCCTGGATGCGCGAGCGCGCCCAGGGCGTCCAGCCGGTGGACCGCGGAGATGACTTCGCGCAGATCGCCGTGCAGGGACCCAAGGCCCCCGGGCTCGTGCAGCGCCTCACCCGCGTGGACCTGTCTCGCATTGGCACCTACCGCTTCGCCGAGGGCGAGGTCGCGGGCGTCAAGTGCATCGTGTCCCGCACGGGCTACACGGGCGAGGACGGCTTCGAGCTGTACTGCCCGCCCGATGCCGCGGAGAAGCTGTGGAACGCGCTGCTCGCCGAGGGACAGGCGGACGGCGTGAAGCCCGCCGGTCTGGGCGCGCGCGACTCGCTGCGCACCGAGATGAAGTACGCGCTCTACGGCAATGACATCGACGACGCCCACACCGCGCTGGAGGCGGGGCTCGGGTGGATCGTCAAGCTGGACAAGCCCGAGGGCTTCATCGGGAAGGACGCGCTCGTGGCGCAGAAGGCCGCGGGCGTGAAGCGCAAGCTCGTGGGCTTCGAGATCACCGGCAGCGGCATCCCGCGCCACGGCTACGCCATCCACAAGGACGGCAGCCCGGTGGGCGAGGTGACCAGCGGCACGCAGGGTCCGACCGTGAAGAAGCCCATCGGCATGGGCTACGTGCCCACCGAGCTGGCGGCCGAGGGCTCCACCTTCGACGTGGACATCCGTGGACGCGCCGTGCCGGCGGTGGTGGTGAAGACCCCTTTCCTGAAGAAGTCCTGAGACCCCTTTTCAGACCCCAGGCATCCCGAGGTTCATCGACATGTCCGAGAAGATTCCGAGCGAGCTGAAGTACACCCAGGAGCACGAGTGGGCCCGCCTCCAGGGCTCGAGCGCCGTGGTGGGCGTCACGGACCACGCCCAGGGCTCCCTGGGTGACGTGGTCTACGTGGAGCTGCCCAAGGTGGGCGCCACCCTCACCAAGGGCAAGCAGTTCGGCGTCATCGAGTCCACCAAGGCGGTGTCCGAGCTGTACGCCCCGCTCTCCGGCAAGGTCCTCAAGGTGAACGCGGCGCTGAGCGACAACCCCACCCACATCAACACGGACCCCTACGGCGACGGGTGGATTGTCGAGCTCGAGCTGACGGACACCCAGGAAGTGAGCGGGCTCCTGTCCGCCGAGGCGTACGCCGACCTGCTGAAGAACGCGTAGCAGTGAACCGGGGCGGCCTGGGTGTTAGGGACGCTCCCTGATTTCGGAACGCGTGTCGGATACCGACACCTTCGACTCGAACGCGAGCCTTCCCACCATGTCCTTGAATTGGAAGTACCAGGAGCCCTTCGCTGGTCGTCACATCGGTCCGGATGCCCGGGCGCTCCAGCAGATGCTGGCCACGCTCGGCGTGGACTCGATTGACGCCATCATCGAGCAGACCGTGCCTTCGGCCATCCGCGCGGCAGGTCCGCTGCGGTTGCCGTCGGGGCGTGCTGAGTCCGAGGTGCTCGCGCAGCTCGAGGGCATCGCCGCGAAGAACCAGGTCTTCAAGTCGTTCATCGGGATGGGCTACCACGACACCCACACCCCGAACGTCATCCTGCGCAACATCTTCCAGAACCCGGGCTGGTACACCCAGTACACGCCCTATCAGGCGGAGATCGCGCAGGGGCGTCTGGAGGCGCTGCTCAACTTCCAGACGATGGTGATGGACCTGACGGGCATGGAGGTGGCCAACGCCTCGCTGCTCGACGAGGGCACCGCCGCCGCCGAGGCCATGTCCCTGTCGCTGCACGGCAAGGGCGACGTGGCGGGCGGGGCGTTCTTCGTCTCCGAGGCCTGTCATCCACAGACGGTCGATGTCGTGCGCACCCGCGCCCAGCCGCTGGGCGTCGAGGTGGTCGTGGGGGACCACCGCACGGTGGACCTGGCGTCGCGGCCCTTCGTGGGCGCGCTGGTGCAGTACCCGGCCACGGACGGCGCGGTGCATGACTACCGCGCGTTCGGTGAGAAGGTGCACGCGGCGGGCGCGATGTTCATCGTCGCGGCGGATCTGCTGAGCCTCGCGCTCCTGACGCCGCCGGGCGAGTTCGGCGCGGACGTGGTGGTGGGCAGCGCGCAGCGGCTGGGCGTGCCCATGGGGTACGGCGGTCCGCACGCGGCCTACTTCGCCACGAAGAACGCCTTCACGCGCATCATGCCGGGCCGGCTCATCGGCGTGTCCGAGGACGCGCAGGGCCGCCCCGCGCTGCGCATGGCGCTCCAGACGCGCGAGCAGCACATCCGCCGCGAGAAGGCGACGAGCAACATCTGCACCGCGCAGGTTCTGCTCGCGGTCATGGCCGGCATGTACGCCGTCTACCATGGGCCCCAGGGCTTCAAGTCCATCGCGGAGCGCGTGCACGGCCTCACGGCGTTGCTCGCGGCGGGCCTGACGAAGCTGGGGCTGAAGCCGCGGCATGAGCAGTTCTTCGACACGCTGCGCGTGGAGCTGACGCCCGCGCAGGTCCGCGGCGTGCTCGCGGCCGCCGAGGCGGGCCGGATGAACTTCCGCCGCATCGACGACAAGTCGGTGGGCGTGACGCTGGACGAGACCACGCGTCCGTCAGACGTGGAGGAGATCCTGGCCGCGTTCGTCACGGGCACGGGCAAGTCCGCCTCGGTGTCCCTGGAGGACGTGGGCGCCGCGCTGGAGAGCCCGATCGAGTCGGGCCTGCGGCGCAAGAGCGCGTACCTCACGCACCCTGTCTTCAACACGTACCACTCCGAGACGGAGATGCTGCGGTACATCAAGCGGCTGGAGGCGAAGGACCTCTCGCTGACGCACTCGATGATTCCGCTGGGCAGCTGCACCATGAAGCTCAACGCCACCGCGGAGATGATCCCGGTGACGTGGCCTCAGTTCAGCAAGCTCCACCCGTTCGCGCCCACGTCGCAGGCGGCCGGCTACAAGGTCATCTTCGAGCAGCTGGAGCACGCGCTCGCGCAGGTGACGGGCTTCGCGGGCACGTCGCTGCAGCCCAACGCGGGCAGCCAGGGGGAGTACGCGGGCCTGCTCGTCATCCGCGCCTACCACCAGGCGCGCGGGCAGGGGCACCGCGACGTGTGCCTCATCCCGTCCTCGGCGCACGGCACCAACCCCGCGTCGGCGGTGATGGCCGGCTACCAGGTCGTCGTCACCAAGTGCGATGACAACGGCAACATCGACCTGGCGGACCTGCGCGCCAAGGCGGACGCGCACAAGGACAAGCTCGCGGCGCTGATGGTGACGTACCCGTCCACCCACGGCGTGTTCGAGGAGGAGATCAAGGAGATCTGCTCCATCGTCCACGAGCGCGGCGGTCAGGTGTACATGGACGGCGCGAACCTCAACGCGCAGGTGGGCCTCACCGCGCCGGGCCTGATTGGCGCGGACGTGTGCCACATCAACCTGCACAAGACGTTCTGCATCCCGCACGGCGGTGGCGGCCCGGGCATGGGCCCCATCTGCGTGGCGAGCCACCTGGTGAAGTTCCTCCCCGGCCACCCGGTCATCCAGACGGGCGGGGCGGAGGGCATCGGCGCCATCTCCGCGGCGCCGTGGGGCAGTGCCAGCATCCTGCTCATCTCGTGGATGTACATGCAGATGATGGGCGGCGAGGGCCTCACCCAGGCCACGCGCATGGCCATCCTCAACGCCAACTACGTGGCCCACCGACTCCAGCCGCACTACCCGGTGCTGTACCGGGGCAAGCAGAGCCGCGTGGCGCACGAGTGCATCGTGGACCTGCGCCACCTGAAGAAGACGGCCGGCGTCGAGGTGGAGGACGTGGCCAAGCGCCTCATGGACTACGGCTTCCACGCTCCCACGGTGTCGTTCCCCGTGGCGGGCACGCTGATGATCGAGCCGACGGAGAGCGAGTCCAAGGCCGAGCTGGATCGCTTCTGCGACGCGATGATCTCCATCCGCCAGGAGATTCGGGACATCGAGGAGGGCCGCGCGCCCAAGGACAACAACGTCCTGAAGAACGCGCCGCACACGGCCCGCGTCCTCACCGCGCCGGAGTGGAACCGGCCGTACACGCGCGACCAGGCCGTGTTCCCGGCCCCGTGGGTGCGCGACAACAAGTTCTGGCCCACGGTGGGCCGCCTGAACAACGTGCTGGGTGACCGCAAGCTCGTGTGCTCGTGCCCTCCCATGGAGGACTACATGACGCCGGAGCCCAAGGGCGCCTGAGCGCCGTCCGCACCGTGACGTGACGAGGGCCGTCTCCCGCTCGCGTGGGAGGCGGCCTTCGTGTTGAAGGGCCTTGTGCCTACGAAGCGGCCACCGCGGCGTGCGCGGGCTCCACGTGCACCACCACGTCCACCACCTGCGGGTAGTTGGCGTGGAGCTTCTCTTCCACCTGGTCCGCCACCTCGTGGGCCTGGGCCGTGGTGAGGTGCGGATCCACTTCAATCTTCAGGTCGACGTAGACGCTGTCCTCCATGCCGCGGCTGCGCACGTTGCGGCACGAGCGCACGCCGGCCACGGACAGCGTGTGCTGCGTCACCTCGGCCGGATCCAACCGCACCGTGTCCGAGAGGATGCCCACCGCCTGGCGGACGATGCCGTAGGCCACGTAGGCCACGAAGACCATCACCACCAGCGCCACGATTCCGTCCGCGCGCGGGTAGCCCAGCCACACCAGGCCCAGGGAGATGAGCACCGCGATGGTGACGAACACATCGGACAGGGTGTGGCTCGCGTCCGCGAGCAGCAGGGCGCTCTTGTACTTCTCGCCGTAGTGCCGCTCCACGCGCGTCACCACCAGGTTGATGACGAGCGTCGCGGCCATCACTCCGGCCATGAGGCCCGTCACCTGCGGATGTCGGTCATGGAGCAGCGAGTCGAGCGCCATGCGCCCCAGCTCCAGCATGCCGATGCCAATCATCGCGCCGATGCCCAGCGACGCGAGCGCCTCGAACTTGCCGTGCCCGTAGGGGTGGTCCTCGTCCGCGGGCCGCGAGGCAACCCACATGGCGACGAGGCCCAGCACGTTCGAGCCGCCGTCGATGAACGAGTGCAGTCCGTCCGCGGTGACGGAGGCGGATTGCGACAGCAGGCCGAAGCCGAGCTTGGCGGCGGCGACAATCCAGTTGGCCACGAGGATGGCCAGCAGGACGATGCGGACGTTCCGATTGCGCTCCTGGAGCGCGAGGGTGCGGTCTGTCGCGGGGGTGTTCACGCCCGTGACGCTAGTGCCGTCGCGGCGCTGGCGCGAAGGGCAAAGTCACGCGGCGCGCGGACTCAGTTGGGCTCTCGCTTCAGTTGGGCTCGCGGAAGAGGCGCATGCGCGGGCCGCCGCCCATCTCGAGGAAGAATCCGAACTGGAAGCGCACCGTCGCGTCCTGGCCCAGCAGGCCCGACGGCGGGTTGGGGAAGGGCTGCGCCCGCTTGAACGAGGACACGGCCTCCATGTCCAGGAACTCCAGGCCGCTGCTCTTGTCCACCTGGATGTCCTTCACCTGGCCCTTCTCGTCCAGGGTGATGCTCAAGAGCGTGTAGCGATCCTTGCCCGAGTAGGTGTTTCCCGTCGGATCGCGCATCTGCATCTGCTGGTTGGGGTTCCAGTGCATCCCCACGCTCTGCTTCACGCGGTTGAAGAAGCTCGCGTACTTCCACTCGCGCGTGTTGAGCATCGTGCCGTCGCCCTCGTCCACGTCGCGCAGGTTGTCGTTGGGGGCCGCTCCAATCACGCGGTCCATGGCCGCCTGTGACGGCATCAGCGCCTGCATGCCCGGCGAGCCGAGCCGCCCCTGCGAACCCTCCTGGTTGTCCTCGCCCTCACCGGCCTGGATGCGCAGGCGCTTGGCGTTGCCCACCATCGCGTCGCTGCCGTTCTGGTTCTCCACCGTGACGCCGGGGCCCGGCGAGGTGGGGTCCGTCTTCACCGCCACCTCTTGCTTGCGGCGCGTGTCGGGAACCTCGAAGGTGGGCTTGCGGCCACCTTTGGCCAGGGGACGGTCATCCGAGCCCAGGCCGTTGTTTCCACTGAGGCGCGGGGCCTGCATCTGCTCCTGGGGCAGGCCCTTCTGCTCCTGCGGCGCCGTGCGCTGGGGCATGGCGTTCCGGTAGAAGGGCGTCTGCTCGCGGGAGCGCGTCTCCTTCTTGACGGTGTTGTCGTGCTCCGCCAGGTACTTCGCGTCGTCGGGCCGCTGCTCGTTGCCCGGCGCGGTGTCCACGACCTGGCCCTTGGGCTTCGTGTCCTCGTCGGGCTTCTTCTCGTCCTTCTTCGTCTGGGAGCGAGGCCGCTCCGCCACCTGCGACTGGGGCGACGTCTGCCCCCGGTTCTTCGCCCACTCGCTGGAGGTGAGGGGACGGACGTTCACGGAGGTGGGACGCCGCACGGTCGCCCGCTCGCTCGCCGGCAGGTTCACCTGCACGTACGACAGCAGCACGAGCAGGCCCACGAACGCGACGTGGCCCAGCAGTGCCAGGAGGAGCGACAGCAGGAACCGGTTCGAGTTCCTCCGCCTGCGGCGCTCGCGCCAATCTGTCGATGAACCCTGGGCCACGGTGGGATGATAAACCTCCGAGCCGGCGCGCTATGCCCGAACGTGCGCCCGACGACACGCGATGGGGTCAGCGCCGCGCGAATCCTGAGGGCGCGCGAGCCGTCCCGATGAAATCAGATGAAATCAATAGATGGGGGCGACCTCGGCCCCGTTGAAGTAGTGGCGCAGGATGTCCCGGTAGCGCTGCCCGGCCTCTGCCCGGCCAATGGCCCCAGTCTGGCACATCCCCACGCCGTGTCCCCATCCTCCGCCGCGGAACAGCCACCCCGTCAGCTGGCCCTCGGCGCCTCGCTCCTCCTCCACCGTGGCCATGGTGCTGTTGAGCATCCCCAGCAGCCGGCGGATGTTCAGCTCGCCGCGCACCTGCGTGGTGCCCCGCGCGCCCGCCACGGTCAGCACGCGCGCCCGGCCGGACACGCCGCGCTCGGAAAGTCCGAGGGCCCGCACCGGCCCCACGCCCAGCCGCTCCGTGAGGGCGTCCATTTGCGCCGCGGAGAAGCGCTTTTCCCAGCGGTACTTGCTGGGCTGCGCGAAGCTGGACAGTCGGCACGCGGTGGGCAGGTCGGTCGCGGACAGCCACGCCCCCAGTGAAGCGGGCGTCGGGCGTCCCTCCATGGGCCCGAGCACGTCCGGTCGGCCGCGCAGGCTGGGATCCGGAGGGCCGCCCCACACCACGTCGTTGTCCTCGGTGTGTCCACCGCACACGGCGCTGTACACCGAGTCCACCAGCCGGCCCTCCGCGCTGAACAGGGCCTCGCCCCGCGTGGCCTCCACGGCCGCCGTGGTGCTGGCCGCCTCGCCCGTGCGCCCGCGGTACACCGCGCAGTGCTGCTCCGAGCAGAGCAGGTACGGATCCGCCAGGTGCTTGATGCCCACCTTCGCCAGCACCTCGCCCCGCGCGGTGACGGCCTGGGCCTTGAGCGCCTCCGGGTGCGCGCGGGCGAAGATCTCCGAGGGCACCAGCCCCTTGAGCAGGTCCTCCAGCGGCACCACGTTGACCACGGCCAGCTTGCCCTCGCGGTCCACCACGAACTGGAGCGCGCCCCGGAAGCTGCGGTCCTCGAAGGCGTGGAAGTCGTAGCCCACGCCGTACTCCACCTGCCGCACGTCGAAGCCCTCGCCGTCGGGCGTCTCCGCGTCCAGGCGGTCCTGCGCCAGCCCCACCACGTTGCCTTGCTCGTCCTTCACCTCGAGGATGGCGCGCGCCGGGCGGTGCACCTCTTCGAACAGGACGGTCCGGGTGGCGTAGCGACGCAGCAGCTCCGCCTGCCGCTCGGCCGCGGCCTCGGAGGAGAGGGCCTCCTCCGTGAGCAGCAGGTAGCGCCGGTTGTCGATGACCTTGCCCGCGATGCCGTACACCGAGCCGAGCACATGCGTGCGGACCGCCAGCCCGCGCGCGCGCCACTCGGCCTGCATCGCCGCCAGCCCCTCCTTGTCCGAGAATCGGAACTCGCCCAGCTGCACGCGCGCGGTGACCTTCGCGGGTTCCCCTTGCGTCGCCCGGACCGACCATCGCGTCCCAGCGGGCGCATCCAGCACCTTGTCCTCCGGGCCTCCGAAGCGCAGCCGCATCCGACTGCGCGGCGAGAACGTCACCTCACTGCGTCCCTCCATCAGCTTCACGGGGACGCGCGGCTCACCGCCGCGGAAGTCCAGGCGCTTGAGTTCCATGGGCCCCGGCAGTCCCAGGGACAGGTCCTGCGCGGGCTCGGGGGCGGGGGGCTGCGCTTCCGGCGCCGGCGGGCTGGGCTCGGGAGCTTGCTCGGCCACGGGGGGCTGCGCCTGGGGAGCAGGGAGGGGCGCGGGCGTTGGAGCTTCGGGAACGGGCGCCGGCCGCGGCGTGGCGCAGGCGGCGAACAACAGGACGAGCAGGAGTGGGCCGGCGGTTCTCACGGGGGGCGACACCGTAGCCCCCACGGGTCCAGGCGTCACGGACAGGCAGGCTCGGAAACGACAACGGCCCGATGCGGCTTGGAAGTCCGCATCGGGCCGGGTCGGAAGGCGCCACCCGGATTCGAACCGGGGAATGAGGGTTTTGCAGACCCTTGCCTTACCACTTGGCTATGGCGCCATGAGTCGGTGGGGCCGGCTTTATACGCAGCCCCCCACCATCGGGTCAAGGAAGCAACTGCGTCCGGGTGCGGGCCTGGCCCCGGTACCATGGGGAGCGGGCGCGAGGCTCGCGTCCACCCGGGAAAGGGACCGCGATGCTGCACGGGCAGGGATTGTTCCAGGAAGAGCACGAGGCCTTTCGTCGCACCGTGCGCGCAGTGGTGGAGAAGGAGCTGCGGCCCTTCGCGCAGGAGTGGGAGGCGAAGGAGGAGTTTCCCCGCGAGCTGTTCCGTCGCTTCGGCGAGCTGGGCTTCCTGGGGCTGAAGTACCCCGAGGCCTACGGTGGCTCGGCCGCGGGCGAACTCTACGAGGCGGTGCTGCTGGAGGAGCTGGGCCGGTGCGGCTCGGGCGGCGTGTCCGCGGGGCTCGGCGCGCAGTTCACGATTTCGACCGGACCGCTGCACCTGTTTGGCACCGAGGCCCAGAAGCACCGCTGGCTGGCGCCTGCCATCCGAGGCGAGAAGGTCGGGGCGCTGGGCATCACCGAGCCGGACGCGGGCTCGGACGTGGCGGGCATCCGCACCACCGCGCACCGGGACGGCGACCACTACGTCATCAACGGCTCGAAGACGTACATCACCAACGGCGTGCGCGCGGACTTCGTCGTCCTCGCGGTCAAGACGGATCCCTCGCGTGGGCACAAGGGCCTGTCCATGGTGGTGGTGGAGAAGGGGACGCCCGGCTTCTCCGTGGGGCGGAAGCTCCAGAAGCTGGGGTGGCGGGCCTCGGACACCGCCGAGCTCTTCTTCGAGGAGTGCCGCGTGCCCGCCGAGAACCTGCTGGGCGTCGAGGGGCAGGGCTTCTCGCAGATCATCGGCAACTTCCAGTGGGAGCGCCTGTCCCTCGCCCTGGGCGCGGTGGGCGCCATGGACGACATGCTGGAGACCGCGCTGGAGCACGTGAAGCAGCGGCGTGCCTTTGGCCAGACGCTCAGCGGCTTCCAGGTGGTGCGCCACAAGCTCGCGGAGCTGTTCACCTCCAGGGAGTGCGCGCGCCAGCTCACCTACCATGCGCTTCGACTTCACCTCGCCGGCGAGTACGCCGTGGCGCAGACGTCCATGGCGAAGAAGGTCGCCACCGAGACGTGCTGTCGCGTGGCCGACGAGTGTCTCCAACTGCACGGAGGCGCCGGCTACATGATGGAGTACGACATCCAGCGTCACTGGCGGGATGCGCGGCTGGGGCCCATTGGCGGAGGAACGAGCGAGGTGATGAACGAGATCATCGCCAAGCAGCTCGGCCTCTGAGGCGCGCCTCCCGCCCTCGGGGGTGGGACGGGCAGGCGGGCGGACAGGAACAAAGGACCGACGCTCCGGGTTGCTCCGCGAGGGATGACACCACGCGGAGGCTTCGTGGAGCCCACCATCATCATCGACGAGTTGTATGCCCGCCTCGGGGACGAGGACGTCCTCGTCCTCGACTGCCGAGGCGCGGAGGACTGGGCTCGCTTCGAGTCCCAGATTCCCGGCGCGCTGCGGATGACCGCCGCGGAGATTGCCGTCGATCTGGAGATCCTCCCGGACGACGAGCTCATCGTCCTCTGTGGCTGCGCCGAGGATGGCGCGGATACCTGGGAACTCTGTCGATTGCTGCGCGCCCGTGGTCGCGACGCGGTGTGTCTGTCGGGAGGACTGCTGGCGTGGATGGGCGCCGGCTACCCCACCGAGCGCCACCCGGCCGCGTCTTCCTCCGCGCATCCGTGACGAGCGGATGCAGCGCGTCGTGAAAGGGTGTATGCAGCGGCCGACCGCCCCCCCTGGAGAACCCTGAACATGGCCAAGCTGCGCGCTGTCCTCATTGGCGCCACCGGACTCGCGGGTCAGCAGTTCATCGCTGGCCTGAAGAACCACCCCTTCATCGAGCTTGCGGGCCTCGCCGCGTCCCCGCGCTCCGCGGGGAAGACATACGTGGAGGCGCTGCGCACCGCCAACGGGATGACGGCGTGGTTCATCTCCGAGCCGTTGTCGCCCGAGATCGCGGGCATGAAGGTCATGAGCGGTGACGCGGTCCAGGCGAAGGACTTCGACCTCGCCTTCTCCGCCGTCGAGGCAGATGTCGCTCGGGAGCTGGAGCCGCGCCTCGCCCGGGACATCCCGGTCATCTCCGCCGCGAGCGCGTTCCGCTACGACGACGACGTGCCGCTGCTGCTGCCGCCCATCAACGCCGCGCACGCGCCCCTGATCCGCGAGCAGCAGAAGCGCCGCGGCTGGAAGGGCTTCATCGCGCCGATGCCCAACTGCACCACCACGGGTCTGGCCGTCACGCTCGCGCCGCTCATCGAGCGCTTCGGCGTGAAGGCCGTGTTGATGACCAGCCTCCAGGCGATCTCGGGCGCCGGTCGCTCCCCGGGTGTCATCGGCATGGACATCCTCGACAACGTCATCCCCTACATCCCGAAGGAGGAGGGGAAGGTCGAGGTGGAGACGAAGAAGATCCTCGGAGCGCTGCGTCCGGATGGTGCCGCGCTGTCGCCGCACGACGTGCGCGTCTCCTGCACGTGCACCCGCGTGGCCGTGCTCGAGGGCCACACCGAGTCTGTCTTCGTCTCGCTCGGGAAGAAGGCGAGCGTCGAAGAGGTCGTCCAGGCCATGCGCGAGTGGAAGGGCGTGGAGGTGTCGCGCGACCTGCCTTCCGCGCCGCCGCGCTGGATCCATGTCCACGATGACCCGTTCCGCCCCCAGCCCCGGTTGGACCGCGACGTGTACGGTGGCATGACCACCAGCGTCGGGCGCGTGCGCGAAGATGGTGTGCTGGAGAACGGCATCAAGTACGTGCTCGTCTCCCACAACACGAAGATGGGTGCCGCCTGCGGCGCCATCCTCGCCGCCGAAATGCTGCGTGCCCAGGGATTGCTGGGCTGAGCGAGTCGCGTGCATGGCTCGCCCCCCAGATTCCGGGTGTCAGCCTCAGTGCAAACGGTCTAATCTGCGCGCCTACGGACGCGCTGTAATCCGCTTTTAAGAGGAGTTCTCAATGGCCTACGTCGTCGCCGAGCCATGCATCAAGTGCAAGTACACCGACTGTGTCGAGGTGTGCCCGGTCAACTGCTTCTATGAGGGTGCCAACTTCCTGGTAATCCACCCGGACGAGTGCATTGACTGCGGCGCCTGCGAGCCGGTGTGCCCCACCAAGGCCATCTTCCCGGAGACGGAGCTGCCCGCGAAGTGGGGGGAGTACAAGAAGCTCAACGCCGACTTCTCGGGCTCGTGGCCCAACATCACCGAGAAGAAGGACGCGCTGCCCGAGGCCGAGGACTTCAAGACCAAGGAAGGCAAGCGCTCCGAGCTGGATCCGAAGCCGGGTCACTGAGCGACCTTCCTTCGAGGTTCCAAACAAAGGCCCTTGCGCCCCACGGTGCGAGGGCCTTGCTCATTGTGGGCTCACGTCTCGGCTGCTCACGCCGAGCGCACCGTGCACAGCCGCAAGCCGCGTGCTTCCAGCGCGGTCGTCAGACGCGAGAGGTCCTCATCCGCCAGGGGACGTTGGCGTCCCTGGATGTGGAGCGAGATTTCTCGAGGGCCCGTTCGCTGCACCTCGACGGTGGCTTCCATCGCGCCTCGCAAGCTGAGGCTGAGTGCGGGCCGCTGGGCCTTCACGAGGACCTCGATTCGCTCAATCAACGCGAGGGCGGCTTCGGCCCGAGTGGGCGCCTCGATGACCGCCTCCGCTTGCGTCGAAGGCGCCTTGTTCGCGGCTGTGACGGGGACCTCGCTTGATGGCGGGCGCACCGGGGCCGGACTGGTGTGAGTGGACGCGTCCCCATCGCCGCGTGGGCTCGGGTTTCGGAGGGCCGGGGACTCAGGAAGAGCTCGCCGCAGCTCTTTCTCGATGAACTCCGAAAGGCGCTGGTCGCTGTGCTGTTGACCCGCCACGTGTGCCTCGCCGCGCACCGTGCTCAATCGATGGGCCTCGACGTGCATTGACTGCCGGGCCTGTCCAAGCGCCGCGGTGCTCCCGAGCGCGAACGCGCTCCGCTGGGTCGCGACGAGTGTTCCGATGGGCCTGGCGATGGCCGGTGCCAGGGCGCGAGGTGGAGCACTGTCCGGTTTCTTGAGCCCACGCATCGAGGCGTCGCCGGGCGGCGAGGGCGCTCGTGGAAGAGGGGGACGGCGCGGGTCGGCGCGCTGGAGCACTTCGCGGAAGCGCTCGGAGTTCGTTGCGGACTCGCGAGAGGGGGCGTCGGGGCCTTCGACCTTCATGTCATGCCTCGTGGTGGGAGCGCACGAGACAGAGCAGGTGACGTGCCACGAACGCCCCCACGGACCGAGGCGGCGGCGAGTGCGCGCAGCGGGACGGGCGTCCCGCCGAGAGATGCGCCTCAGCGACGGCTGCCGAAGCCGCCCGGCTGCACCGGCGCGAGGCCGGTCAAGTCATTGAACGCCAGCGGACAGGCGGCCACGGCGTTCGGATCCGCGAGGTTCGCGCCCTGCGACCAGTCGCGATCCAGGAAGAGCAGCGCATCACGGAGCTCCACGTCGGTGACGGCCTTCTTGAACTCCCAGAGCCGTCCGCGCGCGAGCAGCCGAGAGCCCTTGGGCACGCGGGACAGATCGAGGAACTGCGAATCCAGGAGCCGCGCCGTGATGGTCACCGACGGACGCTTCTTGGGCTTCCCGTAGTCGAGCACGATCATCGAGCGCTGCTCGGGCGGCACCGGGAGGTACCAGAGCAGGTGCGCCACGAGCGCCGGGGCCTCCGGCTCCTCGCCCTTCTTGAGCCGCTTCTTCTTGGGCTTCTCCAGCTTGGCGTCCACGAACTCCAGGCCTCCGAACGCGACCTCGTGGTCCAGGTAGTTGTCGCGGAAGAGGGCCTCGGCCGTGCCCGAGACGGTGGCGTTGGCGCGCGTCACCTCCACCTCGTAGCGGTCGCGCAGCGCGGGCAGGGTGAAGAGGAAGCTGTCCACCGGCTTCACGCCCGTGGCGATGAAGCGCAGCTTGTCCAGGTCCATGGCGGGGTAGTACGGGGCCAGCGCCTCCGCCGTCTTCATCCACTCATCGGGGAGCTTCTTGTCGATGAGCACCCGGCGCACCATGGACACGAAGTACAGGTTGGCGGGGAAGCGCGGCGTGGAGAGCTGTGAGCCCAGCGCCTGGAGCAGCATCGGATCCACGTAGAAGTTCTCGTCGCGCTTGTGCAGCATCGGCGCGGTCTCACCCAACATCGTCAGGAGCGCCCCCACGAGCTGCGCGCAGTTCGCGTCGCTGGTCCCTTGGTTGAGCGCTTGGTTGACGCGCGAGCGCAGGAAGCGCCTGTCCATGTCGGCCTCCCGGAACTCGGGTGGCTCTCCCGGGCCGAAGAAGACCTCGGGCTGAGCGGTGGCGGTCGCGGACAGCAGACTGAGGCAGAGAGCAGTGAGGGCAGTGCGGCGCATCACCGACTGACATTAGCACGGCCCCCCACGAGGCGAGCGGTAGGGCAGGGGCCGCGTGGGGCGCGAGACGTCCAACCCTGGAGGTCGAGGCGCGGACGCTGGCCCTTCATGCGACCGCGCGGCCTGGGCGGCCCCCCTGTTTTTCCGCCTGTTGACCTCCCTGCCTTTTGTGTACCTTGGCCCCGATATGGCGACTCCTCCCGAGACATCCCCGGCGCCCGTTACCATCGCCCAGGTCAAGGACGAGGCCGAACTGATGCAGGCGCTCGCCATTCGCGAGGTGGTGTTCATCGAGGAACAGCACGTTCCCGAGGGCATCGAGCGCGATGCCGAGGACGCGAACGCGTTCCACGTGCTCGCCTACCAGGGAGGTCACGCCATCGGCACGGGACGCCTCGTGATGATGCCGGAGCCGCCTCCTGGCATGCAGGGCAAGTGGGGGCAGATTGGCCGCATGGCCGTGCTCCAGTCGCACCGCAAGGCTCATGTCGGCTCCAAGCTCCTCATCATGCTGGAGAACGAGGCCCGCAACCGGGGCGTCGGCGGCGTGATGCTGCACGCGCAGCTCTACGCGCTCGAGTTCTACAAGCGCCATGGCTACGAGGCGCTCGGCCCCGTGTTCCAGGAGGGCGGCATCGACCACCTGGAGATGCACAAGCGCCTCTAGTCGCCGCGCGCGGCTCAGCGCCTCGGAGGTCGGGGCGCGGGCGGCTGCGCGTGGCGCGGATCCTCCGGCCACGAGTGCCGTGGATACCTTCGCCCCAGCTCCTTGCGCAGCGCGGGGTAGTGCCGCTCCCAGAAGCCCGCCAGGTCGGTGGTGACCTGCACCGCGCGCATGTTGGGCGCTAGCAGGTGCAGCACGAGCGGCACCCGCCCCGCGCACACGCTAGGCCCCTGCGCCATGCCGAAGAAGTCCTGGAGCCGTGACTCGACCCAGGGCGGCTTGTTGGGCTCGTAGTGCACCTGGACGCCGCGACCTCCGGGCAGGGTGACGCGCTCGGGGGCATGGTTGGCCAGCAGGCGCTGCTGCTCCGACGTGAGCCGCGCGTAGAGCGCGTCCAGCAAGGAGACGCCGTCCAGGTCGGCGAAGCTGCGAGCCCCCACGCACAGCGACGCGAGCGCATCGCGCATGAGCGTCGCGTCCACCGTGGGGAAGCCCGCCTCGGGGAAGGCCTGCGCCAGCAACTGCACGCGGGTGCGCCACTGCTCCAGGGCGGCGGGATCGGCGAAGCGCTCCGGGCCCGCCGCGAGCGCGGCTCCAGCCAGGACCTTGGCTGCCTCCTCGGAAGGGGGCGCGGGTGTGCGTGTCTCCTCCAACACCAGGTTCCCGTAGGCGAGTCGCGTGAGGCGCTCGACGCGCCGCGATTCGGGGTTCCACTGGAGTGTGTCCGCTTCCTCGATGGTGTCGGGGTAGAGGTCCAGGAGCCAGAGTGGCTCGATGGCGCTGGCCAGCCGAACCAGGGCGCCGCGGCCGGGTCGCTCCTCGGCGTCGACCGCGACCATCAGCTCTGCGTCCTGCACGACGCTCAACTCTGAAAGCGTGGTGCTGCCGCCGCCGAACATCACCAACTCCGGAGCGCGGGCCCGTCGTCTGCGCGCTACGCGATCCGGATAGCCCGCGAGGACGCTGAGCATCAGCGCCTCTTCGGCGGCCTGAGCCGTATCTGGGCGGCGGCCCTGTTCACGCACCTGCCGACGAAGCTGCTTCTGGACCCGATCGACGGACTGCACCGCCCCGGCCTCCAGCGAGAGCGAATGCATGCGCCCCGACGCGAAGCTCGCGCGTTCCGCCTCGCGAAAGCGCTCGAGCAGCTCCAAGAGGTCGGACGGGCCACTGACGATCGCCGAGCCGCGCGCGCCTCCACCCAGATTGGCTCGGGCCTCTCGGCGGATGTCGCGCTCGCCCATCAGCGCGGCGAGCACGGCGGCGTCCGCGCCCACCCCTCGGCGCTCGCCCTCGACGATGACGCGCGCCTGGCGAGGGTGGACCGGGAAGCGAAGCAGCCGCTGGCCCACGTCGGTCACGCGACCGGAGGCATCCACGGCGCCGAGCCGGCGAAGCAAGAGTTCCGCGGCATCGAGGGCCGCGGCGGGCGGAGGCTCGAAGAACGGGAACTTGCTCAGGTCCGTCGCGCCCGAAGCGCGCAGGGCGAGGATGGTCTCGGCGAGGTCCGTGCGGCGGATCTCCGGAGCTTCCTGCTCGGGCCGACCGTCGAAGTCGTGCTGGGTGTAGAGCCGCAGGCACATGCCCGCGCGGGTACGGCCGGCGCGTCCCGCACGCTGGATGGCTGCGGCACGGCTCACCTTGCTGAGCTTGAGTTGGGGAAGCCCTGACCACGGAGAGTGCGAGGCGACGCGAGCCAGCCCCGCGTCGATGACCACCGCGACGCCATCGATGGTGACGGAGGTCTCGGCCACGTTGGTGGACAGGATGATCTTCCGGCGCGTGCTGCGCCGCACGGCGCGATCCTGCTCGGCGGGTGAGAGGTCACCGTGCAGTGGCAGCAACTCGGCGCCGTGTCGCTCGGCGAACTCGGCGCACGTCTCCTTCGCGCGGCGGATCTCCCCGGCGCCGGGGAGGAAGACGAGCACATCGCCCTCCACGCCCTGGGTGAAGAGTCGCTTGAGGGCGGAGAGGACCTGCTGATCCAGGTGACGTTCGTCAGGCGTGGGCAGGTACTCGATGGCGACATCGAAGCGACGGCCCTCGGACTTGAGCGAGGGGGCTCCACCGAGGAACGCCCGGACGGGCTCGGCCTCCAGCGTCGCGGACATGACGACGAGCTTGAGGTCGGGGCGCGCGGTCTCTTGCAACTGGCGGAGCATCGCGAGCGAGATGTCCGCGGACAGGTGTCGCTCGTGGAACTCATCGAGCACGACGATGCCCACGTCGCGCAGCGTCTTGTCGGACAGGAGTCGCCGGCCGAGCACTCCCTCGGTGACGAAGGACAGACGGGTCTTCGGCCCGCGCACGTCCTCGAAACGGACCTGGTAGCCCACCGTCTCGCCCACGCGCTCACCCATCTCCTCGGAGACGCGCTGCGCGGCGAGCCGAGTGGGAAGCCGTCGGGGCTGGAGGACGATGATCTCCTTGCCGCCTCCGAGCCCGGCCTCCAGGAGCGCGCGAGGAACGCGCGTCGTCTTGCCCGCGCCGGGGGCAGCCTCCAGCACGAGCGACCGATTGCCACGCAGCGTGGCGACGATCTCCGGCAGCAGCGGATCGATGGGAAGGGCGACGTCCGCCATGACAGGGCCTCGGGCTACGCGACTTGGGGGACGGTGGAACTCAGGGCGCTTCAGTCTCGGGCGTCGTCGGGCCCGCCTTCTTGCGGCGACCTCGGCGAGGGGCCTCCGCCTCGCTCGTGGGCTCGGGACTGGAGGCGGGAGCTGCGTCGGAAGCCACGGCCTTCTTCGGCCGCCCACGACGGGCAGGCGGGGCAGGATCCACGGTCGCTGCCGCGCCGTCGCCAGCATCAGGCGACGGGCTCGCCTCGCTGGCCGAGGACTCCTGGGGCGCTTCCTCGAGAGAAGGCGCCTCGGTCTCCGCGCCGGTCAATGCATCGGGCGTTGCCGACGGGGCCTCGGCGGGACTCGTCTCTTCCTCGGGGAGGGACGCCTCGGCCGCGAGTGGATCTCCGTCCTCCGAGAGAAGCGGAGCCTCGCCGTCCGCATCCGGATCTCCATCGAGGAACCCCGCGACGCCCTCTTCGGAGGTGAGCGCGAGCCCACGGCCAGCGCGCTTGCGAGGCTTGAGCGTGAGACCGGCGGCCTCGAAGAGGCCCGGCACGGGCACGAGCGCGGCCTCGGCGAGCAGTCGCCCCTGCCTCAGCACCTGCTCCAGCCGCCTCCCGAGCGAGACCAGGTCCTCGCGAAGCTCGGCCTCCTGCGCCTCGCCGATGGGCGTGGGCGTGAGACTCGCGAGCCATGCGCCATGCGCGACGACGACCTGCTCCACCACGGGGCGCACCATCGCGAAGTCCTCGCGCGCGAAGATGCGCGTGACGTACGCGCTCTTCATCCGACGCTCGTAGGACGTGGCGAACTCGGTGACGGCCTCGCGGGGGGCGCGACGGAGCTGCGGGAACTTGAGGTGCGGAAACAGCGCCTCGATGACGGGGGCCCGGCTGCTGGCGGTGAAGGTAATCCCCGCGTGGAGCTTTTCCAGCGTGTCGACCCAGCGCCCCTGCTGATCGAACGTGTACTCCTCGCGTGCCTCCTCCAACTCGGGCAGGTCCTTCACACGCGCGAGCATCGCGGGCGCGGGCTGTCGAGCGACCCGCAGCCGCTCCAGCGCGGTCGCCAGCCACTGCTTCTCCTCGTCGAGTCCCGACCTGCCAGCGAGCATCTCTTCGGCGGTCACGAGCCGGGCCTCGAAGGCCTCGGCGAATCGGATCAGCTCATAGGACTCGAGCGTCGAAGACATCAGCGGACTCCTGGGCGGGGCGGCGGGAGATAGCACACCTTCAGCGTCCATCGAGCAGGGCGCTCAGCGCGGCGGGCTCGGAGAAGTCCGCGAACGCCCACTCGGCTCCGGCTTCGCGAAGCTGCGCGGCGGTGAAGTTGCCCGTGCCCACGCCAATGCACTCGGCGCCGATGCCCTTGGCGGCATGCACGTCCTTGGGCGTGTCTCCGATGATGACGACGCGGCACTCGGTGAAGGGAACTCCGAGCTGCGCGGCGCCCGCCATGGCCCCGGCCCGGATGAGCTCCACGCGGTCCTCATGGTCGCAGCCGAAGCCACCGAAGGAGAACTGGTCATGGATGCGCACGCGCTCCAGCTTGACCCGGGCCCCCGGGCGCACGTTGCCAGTGCCCAGTCCCACCGCGAAGCCAGCGCGAGCCCGCGCCGCGTGGACGGCCTCCCGCATGCCGGGGTGCACGCGGAACGCCGAGTCATCCACCTTGTGGACCTCCTCGGAGAGGTGCGCGACGTAGCTGTCGACGACGGCCGAGATGGCCTCCTCGAAGACGGGGGCGCCGATGATGCCCAGCGCCTTGCGGACGATGGCCCGGTCGGTCATGCCCGACATGCTGAAGGAGTCGCAGGCATCGCGGCGGCCGTGGAGCTTCTCGAAGGCCATCTCCATCGAGCGCCGTCCAGCGCCGCCAGTGGTGACCAGGGTTCCGTCGATGTCGAAGAGGAGAACGGTGGGACGCATGGCCCCCCATCTAACGGAAGCCCCAGGCCGACGCGAGCCCCGCGCGTATCCAGCCGTCGTCCAGGGGCTTCAGGGCTCGGTCAGCGTGAGGCTGCGCTGCAGGGCCTCTCGGACCTGAGCGCTCTCCTCCAGGGCGACCCGGTCCTCCAGGGCCTGCCGGACCTCCTGCCCCCCCAGCCGGCCGAGTGCCTGCGCCACGGCCGCCCGCACCTGCGCGTCTCGATCCTGCAACTGGGCGAGGAGCGGCGAGGTGGCCTCCAAGCCCAGGCTTCGTCCCAAAGCGGCCGCGGCGCTCGCTCGAACCTCGGGCGGAGCCTGGAGATCCGCCAAGAGCGCCCCAATCGTGTCCGCACCCTGGGGAGGTGCCACGACGGCCAGGGACGCCACGGCGAGCGCGCGCCGCTCACTGGGGACCGCATGGCTCTTCGCGAGTTCGGCGAGGATGGGGACGGCGCCCGTCCCGAGATCATGCCACTGCTCACGGGCCGCCTCTTCGAGAGGGCTGTGCTCCAAGAGCCCGAGGACCCGGTCGCGCAATCCACGCTCGGCTGAGGCGTCATCGACCACGGAGGCGGGATGTGGCACGGGCGCGAGTGCGGCCTCGGAGGCCAGTCCGCCCACGGCGAACACGCCCAGCGCGGACCCCACGAGCCACCCGCGCGCAAGAGAAGCGCGTGAGCGAAGGCGAGGGGACGAGAGGAGTGGCGGTATCAGCATGCGGAGCTCCCCGGTCGAAGCGATGTCCCGGGTTATACGTCGCCTGCCCCTCGGGACTCGATCCCGGTATTGTGCCTGCGCCATGGCCGGACGCGTCTTCTTCTTTCTTCAACACGCCAGCTACGAACCCGCCTTCCAGGCGGCCTCCATGGGAATCACCGCCGCCGCGATGGGGGACGAGGTGTATGTCGTCTTCGCGTTCGAGGCGCTTCGTCAACTGGTGCGCGGAAGCTTCGGACTCGCGCACAGTGAGCGTGAGCGCACCGAACTCGCGCGCGCCGAAGGTCTGGGCGTCCCCGCTCCCGCGCGAATGCTGGAGGAGGCGCGGGCGCTCGGTGCACGGCTCATCGCGTGCGACACGACCGTACGCATCTGCGGCTTCACTCCCCAGGAGCTGGAAGGCACCTTGGATGAAGTCATGGGCCTCGCGTCGATGTGGCGTCTGACGGAGGGCGCGCGCGTGCTCGCGCTCTAGGTCCGGGTTCCTGCCCATGGGCACGAGGGCAGTGTGGGGCAGGGCGCAGTGTCAGCCGCCCGTCATCGGCTGCGGCTGCAACTTGGCACCCCTGACCGAACGCCTCGGACGAGGGCCTCTGAGGCTGTAGCGCCCGCCCCGAGTCGCGCGCTACTCTGCCTGCACGCAGTTCCGCAGTCCCCTCATTGGAAACCCCACACCGTGCGGAGCGCCGAGTCCGCCGGAAGGAACAGACGCACGCTTATGCGCGCCACCAAGTCCCCCCTGAGCGCCCTGCTTGCCGGCATTGTCGTGATGGGAAGCACGCTGTTCGCTGGCTGCCAGACGTACGACTTCGAACCCGTGGATCCGCTCGCGATCGCTCAGACGACGGTCGAGGATGTGATCAAGGCCAAGCGCAGCAAGCCCAACGTCATGCTCCTCGTGGACACGTCCGGCTCGATGACCGATCCGGTGAACCCGTCGTCCGCGCTGTGCAAGCTGCCGTCGGGCGCGACCTGTGGTGGCAAGGACACCCCGTGCGACACCTCCAAGTGCCCGACGCGGTGGTCTGATCTCCAGGCGGCCATGGGGCCCTTTCTGGCCAACAGCGGCAAGCTCCTGCGCTTTGGCCTGACCACGTATCCCGTCCCGCCGCCCGACTCCACGAGCTCGCCGACGGCGGCGGAGTCCTGCGCCGCGGCGACGGCCGTCTCGGTTCGCAAGGACCTGCCGGCCAGCGGCGAGGACGATGACTCGCTGCTCGCGCACGCGAGCACCATCAACACCCTCATCCAGTCCATCCCGAACTCCGGCGCGGGGATGCCCGCGGGTGGTACGCCCACGAGCGGCAGCCTGACGTTCGTCAGTGGGCTCGCCAGCTTCAACGCCGCGGACAAGGATGACCGCGATCAGTTCGTCATCCTGCTGACGGACGGTCTGCCCAACTGCAACTTCAACAACGCCATCGAAGGGCCCAGCACCGAGTGCCGGTGCACGTTCGAGAACCCCAGCCAGTGCTCGGGCAGCTACCGCAAGGCGGGGTGCCTGGACATGGATGCCTCCGTGCAGGCCGCGCGAGCGCTGCGCAAGGACAAGGGAATCCGCACGATCGTCATCGGCTTCGGCGCCGAGACGAACAACGGCGCTGGCACGGAGGTGCTGAACGCGGTGTCGGACGCTGGCGAGTTCGCCCGGTTCCAGCCCTGCGCGGTGGCCACCGAGCAGACCGATTGCGGCGCGGGTGACACCTGCGACCCCTCGACGCGCTTCTGCCGCCGTCACTTCTACCAG
This sequence comes from Myxococcaceae bacterium JPH2, assembly GCA_016458225.1. Classification (NCBI taxonomy): domain Bacteria; kingdom Pseudomonadati; phylum Myxococcota; class Myxococcia; order Myxococcales; family Myxococcaceae; species Myxococcaceae bacterium JPH2. The sequence continues at coordinate 69,470 of JAEMGR010000020.1, forward strand.
GCGGGCAACCAGCAGGAGCTGGCGGCCGCGCTGGAGGCGATCAGCAACAAGCTGGTGATCCAGGACCCCTGCCTCTTCAAGATGAAGAGCTACGAGATCCCCGAGAACCCCAAGCTCATCGTCGTCTACGTCAACGACAAGAGTGTCCCCTCGGGCGCTGACACGTGGGAGCTGACCGCGGATGGCGTGAGCTTCAAGGGCAGCACCTGCGAGCAGCTCAAGGCCTCGCGTCCGGAAGCGCCGGTGACGGTCGAAGTGCGCGCGATCCGCAAGCACTAGACAGCGAGTCGGGCGGGTGGCTTTACCCGAGGCGGAGCGAGGGCTATAGGACCGTCGCTCCGCTCCGCCGCCTCGCCCATGAAAATCACTGTCCTCTCGCGCGCTGCTTCCATCCCGTCCACTCGACGGCTCGTCGAGGCAGGGCGCGCACGAGGGCATCGGGTCCGTGTCCTCAATCCGCTGCGAGTCCAGATGCTGCTGGACGGCCGGAGCGCGACGCTCTTCTACGATCGGAAGAAGCTCGCCCCCACGGATGGCGTCATCCCGCGAATCGCCCTGTCCATCAGCACGTACGGGCTGGCGGTGGTGAACCAGTTCGGCCTCGCGCGAGTCCCGCTCGTCAACCACGCGCAGGCCATCGCGCAGTCGCGCAACAAGATGCGCTCGCTGCAGCTCCTGTCAGCGCATGGCATCAGCATCCCCGCCACGGTGATGGCCCGCGATGCCGCCCACCTCAAGGAGATGGTGGGGCTCGTGGGCGGTGTGCCCGTGCTGGTGAAGCTCCTCCAGGGCCAGGAGAAGCACGGCGTCATGGTCTGCGAGAGCGTTCAATCCCTGGAGGCGGCCTTGGAGGCGGTGCTCGGGCTGGGGCACAACCTCGTGATGCAGGAGTACGTGAAGAGCACGGGCCAGGATGTTCGCGTGCTGGTGGTCGGTGGCAACGCGGTCGCCGCGGTGCGCCGGCGTCCGAGGCCGGGGCGCCTGTCCCATACGCTCAACAAGGGGGCACGGCTCGAAGCGCTCGAGCTGTCGCCCGGGCAGCGAGCCATCGCAGAGAAGGCTGCTCGACTGGTGGGGCTGGAGGTGGCTGCCGTGGACATGCTGGACGTCCAGGGCGAGCCCAAGGTGTTCGAGGTGAACAGCTCGCCGTCACTGCCAGAGATGGAAGTGGCCACGGGCATGGACCTGGCGGACGCCATCATCGCGCGCACGGAGGCGCTGATTGGCGGAGCCTCGCCCGTGTCCCTGCCTGAGCCCGAGGTGTCCCCGCTGCTCCTTCCTGGGCGAAAGGGGGCCGGACGGCCTCCCAAGGCAGGGTCGGGTGGTGGCTGAAGAGAATCGGCTCGCCTGCCGTCCCATGCCTCGTGATACGGAGCACCCGCAGACCAGGAGACGAACCATGTCGCGCATCCAACGCCTCTCTTCCGTGGCCGCCCTCTGGGTGGCGCTGGCCTTCGCACCCGCGCTCGCCCAGGACGTGGACCCCACCAGCTTCTACGAGATCAGCACCGCGGGCTCGTCGGCCCAGGTGAAGGCGGGGCAGAGCGGCACGTTCGTCCTGGCCATCAAGACGAAGGGCGGCTCGCACGTCTCCGAGGACGCTCCCTTGAAGCTTGAAGTGAAGGGGACCCAGGTCACGCTCGCGAAGGAGAAGCTGATCCGCGAGGACTCGGTGGCGAAGAAGCCCGCGGGCGCGCAGTTCGTGGATCCGCGCTTCGAGGTGCCGTTCACGGCGGGTGCTGCCGGCAAGGGCTCGGTGGACGCCAAGCTGACCTTCTTCATCTGCACCGAGAAGATCTGCGCCAAGCAGCAGAAGACGATCTCCGTTCCAGTCGAGGTTCAGTAGGGCATGCGCGAGCGTCCGTCCAAGGGTCGTGGTGAGCGGGAGCGCGGCGGCAACGAGTCGCAGCGCCAGGTGTATGGCGTGAACCCCGTGCTGGAGGCCCTTCGGGCGCGTCCAGACGAGGTGGATCGTCTCTACATCGTCGAGGGACAGGTGGGCGACCGCGCGGCGGGTGAACTCCTGAGCCGGGCGCGTGATGCGGGCATTCGGGTTGAGCGAGTCCCACGCGAGCGCCTGGCCTCCATGGCGGACGGGGGCGTGCACCAAGGCGTGCTCGCCGAGCTGCGTGGCTTCCGCTACGTGGAGCTGGAAGACGTGCTGGAGGCCGCCAAGCAGAAGGGGCAGCCGCCCCTCGTGGTCGTGCTGGACGGCGTTCAGGATCCGCACAACCTGGGCGCCATCATCCGGTCCGCCTATGCGCTGGGCGCCCATGGCGTCGTCATCGCCAAGGACCGAGCGGTGCAGGTGACGGGAACGGTGGCGAAGGCCTCAGCGGGAGCGGTTGAGCATTGCCCCGTCGCGCGTGTCACCAATGTCTCCCGTGCGCTGGAAGAGCTGAAGGCTGCTGGGCTCTGGGTGGCGGCCGCGGACGTGGGGGGCACTGAATCCCTTTGGACCGCTCGGCTGGACGGCCCGCTGGCGCTCGTCGTGGGCGCGGAGGGCGCGGGCGTGCGGGACGGCGTCCTCAAACACTGCGATTTCCGGCTTCGGATCCCCATGGCGGGCCAAGTCGGTTCACTCAATGCGTCGGTTTCCGCCGCGATTCTGCTATACGAGGTCGCGCGTCAGCGGAGCGGCCCTCGCTCCCAAGCTCGCGGCAAGGATCAATCTCCTTGACTTGAGCGATGGGGACTTCTAAAAGGGCGCGCCTCGCACGCCGGTGCCGGGTGGTTGACGGAGCTTGCGGAACAGGGTAGGGCGGCGGAGCGGTTGCTGGACGAATGCCGGTGTAGCTCAGTCGGTAGAGCAACTGATTTGTAATCAGTAGGTCGCGGGTTCAAGTCCCGCCGCCGGCCAAGCAGGACGGGGCCGCGGACAAGGGCCCGAGTTGTGTGGGTGAAGTTGGCAGCATCTGATGTATGTAGGGACAAGGGAATATCTGGAGGGATACCCAAGCGGCCAAAGGGAGCAGACTGTAAATCTGCCGGCTCTACGCCTTCGATGGTTCGAATCCATCTCCCTCCACTCGGCAACGCGGGAATAGCTCAGTTGGTAGAGCGTCAGCCTTCCAAGCTGAATGTCGTGGGTTCGAATCCCATTTCCCGCTCCAATCGTTGTAGTGAATCGCCAAGCCCTGATAGCTCAGTTGGCAGAGCGCATCCTTGGTAAGGATGAGGTCACCAGTTCAATCCTGGTTCAGGGCTCCATTTTTCGAGGAGTGTCATGTCCAAGGAAAAGTTCGATCGTAGCCTTC